>NZ_JBEQZJ010000014.1:0-78810 GCF_045223415.1 Hoskinsella mucinilytica
CCAATGGTTTCACCTCTGTCTTTCTAGGCTCGCTATATAGAAATGGCCCTTACCTATCTACATACGTAAAACAGGGGTGAAAATCCTAAATTATTTTAAAAATTTTTTATTTTTTATCTTTTTTATTCAAATACGAACATAAAGAATCTAAAAAAAAGAAAGTGCATATTTCACACTTTCTATCCATGCTTCACACGATCTTTTTCTTCTGCACGTTTTGCATCATTGAAACGATCTACCGTACCTACTAAATAACCTGTAATACGTCTGATCTTTTTAAACTCCTTCTGGCTGTAAATGATAACCTAACTCAACCTCTTCTCCATCAAATTTTAAATCAATGCTCTCGATTTCTTTATGTGGATTGTTTTTTCTAATATGTGCAATATACGCTTTTGCTTCTGATTCTGTGATATCCTCGTTGGTATGAATCTGGATACCTTCAACTATTTTTTCGTAATCCATATGTACTACCTCCTATCTCTATTATAGAAACAGCGGAGGCAAAAATCAATGATACTGCCCAATCCCAATATCTATTTAGAAAAAAAGTGTCATTCAACACTTTTATATCAAGATTCTTTAGCACCATTACCTACTATTTTCATATGGTTGAATGGGAATGCCACATAGACATCCTTTCCGATAATATCTTCACCTTTAAAAGGACCTACAACACGAGAATCACTTGAATTGATCCGATTATCTCCCATTAAGAAATATTCATCATCATCAAGTATCACTTCATCAAAGTCACTGGTAAAGTTATCTCCACGTGCACGTACTGCATTGGCATGTTCATTATCTAAATAAGGCTCATCAATTGCCTTACCGTTAACATACACTACATCATCTTTTGCATAAATACTATCGCCTGGCATTCCGATGACACGCTTTACCCAATCTTCATTCATTCTCTCATTTTTTACGATTACAACATCAAAGCGCTTTACACCAGAAAGTTTTCTGCTGATGATATTCATCACTCCGATATCTTCATCCATCAAAGTTGGATACATACTTTTCCCATCTACTCTTACCGGTTTTACAATAAACGTTGTGATTAACCATACAGCAATAAAGCAGATGACGAAGGTTCTTGCCAAATCAAACAGCTCATATTTCCATCCGCTTTTTTTCTTTATATCTTTTGTTACTTCTTCATTTTCATTTACTTCCGGATGATTATTTTCTTCCATAGGGCATCTCCTTTTTAACAGCATTATTATAGCACCATACTTATGAAATAGAAACCTAAGATTTCTGAAGATTTCTTTATATTCTGAAGTATTTAAGATTCATCATTTTTCATTTGAACAATGGTGAAACGATAAAATGATAAAAATTGAACAAACAGAAGCAAGAATTATGATATACTTAAGATATAGTAAACTTATCATAAAGGAGCATGAACATGAAGCACGTCAAAGAAATTGACATTGATAATTGTCAAAATGTATTACATGCGATTTCCAACCCCATCATCATTATGGATTTAGAGAAGAATATCAAGTTTATGAATGAAAGTGCAAAACAACTTGTAGATATTCCTTATGAAACATGCCTCAATCAAAAATGCAGTTGTTTTCATACACCTTTTTGTGATACCAGCAATTGTTGTGTAGAACGCTTTTTACGTGGAGAAGACGGCATGATTCAACATGGTCCCAATGATACCGCAAATCGAGTTTCCATTTCTTATTTATATGATGATCAACATACTCCCATTGGATATATTAGTGTTTCTACTGATGTAAAGGAATTGCTACGCACACAAAGAGAGCTTGTGATCAATCAGGAACGTTTTAAAATAGCTCTTCGACAATCCAAAAGTCTTTTGTTTCGTTATGATCCATACAAAAAAACAGTTTCCCGTATGGATACAACAAATAAACTTACCTTCCATATTCTTCCCTTATTTGATACCTTATCTCATGTCCCTCAATTTCTATGGGAGCATAAGATTTTAGCACCTGAAAACATACCCGATATCATTAAGATGTGTGATCAAATTGCTTTAGGTTGTAGTGAATGCGAATGTAGTGTGAGATTAAAGACACAGGATCAAGTATATCGCTGGTTTAACATTCAATGTACCACAATTTTTGATCATGACGGATCGGTCATTGAAGCAATCGGTATTTTAAAAGATATTACAGAAGAAAAAGAACTAAAGCAAGACTATCAAAGCAAGAAAGAATATTTTGATATCGTATCATCAGAATATATCCACGTTTATGAGGTAGACCTTAACACCGGTGAAATCACCAGTATCAATCAGAATTGTCCGGATGATCTAAAATTTCCTGATGGTTGTACCTACGATGAAATGCTACTTGATTTGAACCAATATATAAACCCCGATGATTCATCTATTCTCCATGAGAAACAACGTTCCCAGTTGATCAAAAGATTTCAGAATGGAGAAAAACAATATATTTGTGAATATCGTAGAATCATTGATAACCGCTATCAATGGATACGAAGTACCATGAATTTTGTAGAGCAACACAATGGGCATGTACTGGCAAGAGTATCTATTAAAAATATCAATGAGGAAAAATGTAAAGAAGTAGAGTGGAAAAAGAAAGCAGAGCGTGATTTATTAACTGGATTATACAATCACATGACAGCTCAAGCAAACATAAATAAGATCATAAAACATTATCCAAACGATCTTCATGCCTTTATCATCATTGATTTGGATAACTTTAAGGAAACAAATGATACCTATGGACATTTATTCGGCGATCTTGTTTTATCCTTCGTTGCGAAAAAAATGGCACAGTTATTTCCTAAAAATAGCATTCTATGCCGTCTTGGGGGTGATGAATATTCTGCATTTATTCCATCAGTAACTTCCAGAGAATCGATTGTTTCCATCTGTGATCTATTATGCAGTATACTAAAAAAAGAATCTCTTCAAGGTTATGAATCGGCTAGAATTTCAGTTTCTTGTGGTATTTGTTTTTATGATAAAGAAACCTCTAGTTATAACGAACTATATCGTAAAGCCGATATTGCTCTATATTATGGAAAGAACAACGGTAAAAATCAATGTGTCGTCTTTGATCGTAAGATGGAGGAATATGCATCCCTTATTCATGGAAAAACAGATAAGAAAATATCAGATCCTTTTGAGAATAATATCAGAGAATTGATATTCAAAACCTTATTTACTTCTGATGCAACGGACTTTGATGATACCTTGCTTCATGTCTTAAAAATGATTGCGCTATATTTTCATGGAGACCATTGTTATCTGATTGTTTTTGATAAACAAAAAGCAACAAGTAATATGATCATGGAATGGACAGAAGATGAGCAAATGGCTTTTCGACCACATATTGATTCCTATCCAAAACATCTAATAAATGAATCAGCTTTATTATTTGAAAGCAGTCAAGAGCATATGATATTTGCCAGAGAATCTAAATACCTAAACATTCCTCATATCAGAAATATATTATCCAGTGCCAAAGCAAAAACCGCTGTTATGATGCGTCTTCATCTAGATGAGGCTCATAGTTTGATTATCGGTTATTGTAATCACAAGGAAGTACAAGAATTCAGTCGTAGACAAAAGGATGACTTTAAAACTATCTTTGAAGTTATTGGTATCTTTCTTCAAAATCAAAATCAGAAATTACAACAAGAAGAAAATCTAAAAACAATGATGGCTTTGTTGGATCACATCGGTTATGCAATTTATGTTATTGACCCTAGTAATCATTCCATCATCTATTTCAATAAAGAAATTCAAAAATCCTTTCCTAAATTGAAAAAAGGGGCTCTTTGTTATGAATGTTTTCAACAAATAAAGCTCCCTTGTACACATTGTCCTATTCGTAAGCTAAAACATGAAGAAGGGGAAAGCGTTGCTACGGATATTTACAATCCTTTATTGAATTGCTGGATCCATACTGTTGCAAATGTCATTGAATGGCCAGATGGACATCGTTATATTTTATTATCTTGTATTACAGAACAAGCCTTACAGGCACATAAAAACCATGATGACTGATCATGGCTTTTTATATTATTCCGATAAAAGCTCATCAATTGCCTTGATGGTTGCATCATAATCTTGTTTGACCGCAAGATATAAATCTTCCACATTTTTCTTTTGTTCACGTAGTGCTGTTGTCAATTGATTGCTAGATGTCGCAAGATTCATCATATTCAAATTGACACTGACACCTTTTAATGTATGAGCACAGCGAAAAGCTAAATCATAATCTTGTTGTTCAAGAGCTTGTGTTAATTGTTGCATGGTCTGATCTTCCTTAAATCGCTTAAGATATTTTATAATTCTAGCTTCACTTCGCATGAGATACATGATTTCATCATAATCTCCTCCCATAAGCGTATAACATTCTTTTACATTCATATGTATCACCTCCTTCATTCTCATAGGGATCTTGCCTTATCTGTATTTTCATCAAAATAACCGATAGAAATCAAATCTATCAAAGAAGATTTGTTTGCGGTATAATAGAAACAAGGCAGGTGGACATTAATGAAGAATGATATCGTGATGTACGAGCAAGTATATCGAATTCTAAAAGATAAAATAGAAAACGGACGCCTACGTGAGGGTACGAAGATTCCTTCTCGTAGTGATCTCTGTCATGAATATCATACTTCAGAAAAAACGATTCGCAAAGCGTTAGAGCTATTGAAAGAAGATGGACTCATCTATTGTGAAAAGCGAAAATGTCCTATCGTGGCAAAACGTGATATGACCTCTAACTTTCCTATCGAACAAAGACAAGTCAATGCATCCATTGCTTACGATATCATGAAATCAGGGGCTTATCTTTGTTATCCATTAAATGAATATGGCATTCACCTTTGTTCGCCAAAAGAGCTTGCAATTGCGGAAGATATCATTCAACAAATGGATCTTTATGACCCTCAACAGTTTTGGCTTGATTCCAAACGAGTCTGGCGTTTTTTTATTTCACGGATCGGCAATGATTTGATCTTTAGAGTCATTACCGGTTTGGGCTTTTCTGATGTTACTACATTACCAGGCACCTATGCATTGCGTTCAAAATACAAACAAGATCTTTTAAAGCTAATGGAATTAGCACGTTTGAAAGCGGATTTGACTTCTGTTCAATTTGATGATTTTACTATCTTATATGACTTTATGCAACCAGATGCTCAGCCTTCTGCAAATACCCATGTATGCATTCATTCCCCGTTATATAAAGGAGTAGATGACTTTGAACAAATCATCTGCAAGGGAGAAGATCGTTGTGCTAGCGTATATATGGATTTACTGAGCATGATGGTTTCCGGACAATACAAGTTAGGTGATCGTTTACCTTCCATCATCCAATTACATCAAAGTTATAATGTAAGCATCAAAACTGCATCTAAAGCTGTTCAACAGCTTCAACAATGGGGTGCTGTTACTTCCATTCGTGGAAAAGGTATCCATGTGGTGATGAAACAAATCGAACTGACAAATATTCATCTTGATCCATCCCTTGTTGCTCATCACGTTCGACGCTTTTTGGATAGTTTGGAATTTCTAATGCTTATCATTGAACAAACAGCCCAATTAGTTGCCCAAAACATTCCCAAAGAAGATGCCTTGCAGTTGCGCTGTGAATTAACAGCTATGTGGGATGACTATCAAATTTATCACATGTCATCTCGTGTTTTGTTGAATTTTATCACGAATAATATCCCTTATCAAGCATTGAGGGTCGTATATGAACTATTACAACGTAATTTTAGAATCGGTCGATCTATTCCTTGTTTGCTCAACCTTGGGGCAACCAACTCGAATCGTGAAATTCATGAGCGTATCCTAACTGCAATCGATGCCTTGATCAAGCAAGATATTTCTTTGTTTGCGACTTTATGCAAAGATATCTTTACCCATATTTACCAAGAATCCATTCTTGCTTGTAAACATCTAAACTATTATGATGCCGCTATGAAGGTGTATGATGGAACTATTTTATGGAAATAAATCACATCTGTGTTTTTACAACGTGTCTGTAAAGCTCAAATAAAGTTGTTCCATGTTCAGGTACATACGCAACTCCACAATCCTTCCACAAAGATATGATGTTTTCTACATACCGTTTTACTTCTTTTTCATCATGGTCTTCAATATAAATCATGATGTTTTCTTTTAGTCCATGTGCGATGATAGCATCCTCACATATTTCATTAATGTTATGCAATATCTCATACATCTTTTTCTCTTGCGATGAATCAAAATATAACAGCAAGTAAGCACCACATGATGAACGATCTAATAACTTTTCCGTAATTAAATATTCACCGGTATGAGTATCGAAGATAGAATGTTGCGGTAAAGCTTCATGGTATGGTTTGTTATCCACTTCTTCAACTTGCATAAGTTCTTCGTTCACTAAATAATAAAGATCAAAAATATTTTCTTGTTTACGACAATAATCATTTATTTTTTCATCTATCGTATCCGCTATGCTCAAGAAACATGTGATGATTTGTGGATTAAACACACCACACTCATGATTTATGATCATATGAACTGCCTCTTGATGTGAATATGCCTTTTTATAGACACGTTCACTAACCAAAGCATCATATACATCCGCAAGTGATACCACCTGTGCACTAATTGGAATTTCCTCTCCTTTTAGACCATCAGGATAACCAAAACCATCCCATCTTTCATGATGCCAACGACATATTTCATGGCAATATTGAAGAAGACTTTCTCGTTTTGCAAATTTTAAATTGTGAATCATTTCATCTGCAATTACCGTATGTTGTTTCATGACAGTATATTCTTCATTGGTCAGCTTTCCTGGTTTATTTAAAATTTCCTCAGGAATAGAAATTTTACCGATATCATGAAGTGCAGCTGCATTTGAGATCATCTTGATCGTACCTTGATCCAATGCATATTGTGGATATTCTTTTACCAACTGATTGAGTAGGATTTCAGTTATTGCTCGTATACGAATCACATGCATTCCCGATTCTCCATTACGAAATTCTACCACTGAGCTCAAGATATTGATCATCAACATATTATTTTTTTCATTTTCCATAACTTGACGATTTACCTTATTTTTTAAGCTATCAAGTTTAGAATATAACATGATGGTATTACGTATACGTTCTTGAATGATTTCGTGATCAAAAGGTTTTCTAATATAATCGATGACACCATAAGAAAAACCTTGACGTATCGATGCAAGAGAGGTTTCAGAAGAAATAATGATGACAGGTACATCCTTACCCCAACTATATTTTCGCATCTCTTCTAATATTTGTAATCCATCCACACCAGGCATATGAATATCAAGTAATAATAAAGCAATATTACCTTCCCTATTCTTTAATTCTAACAATGTCTGAACACCGTTTTCCGCTTCTAATACCTCATAATCATTGCTGAGAATATCACACAAAATAGATCGATTAATTGATGAATCATCTGCTATCAAAATTGTTTTAAGCTTTTTCATAAAGACCTCCATCCGATTCACAGGTTTTTTAAATATGATATTATTACATCCTGTAATCTCTTTTTTTATCAATAAGAGGATACCTATTTTTTTACCCTTTATACAACTTCCATTAGAAAATAAATCATCTTATTCTATGTTTTTCTGCAAACGCTTCTTTGCTGCTTCAATTAAGGAAGCTGCGGTATCACCATCCATAGGGTATGTTGCAATGCTATGAATAGGTTCTATAAATAATTTTTCACCTTTATATTTTTTCTTCCAAAATAGCTGTAATATGAAATCATCAAGTAAGCTGGTAAGGGCTTCATCATGATATTCGTCATAAATGGCAATCGCAAGAGTTTCTTCATTTAATCGTGCCGATATTACCTCATTTCCAAAACAATCCTTAATTTTTTCATGTACATGAGCGAAATATTGAGTTTGTTCACCCTGTTCACTGACGTTTTGTATTTCGTGATAACCCTTTAACTCAATATATATAACAACAAAGCCTTTTGTGCCATCTCGATGGATCCTTTGATTGATATAATGGTAAAAACCATTCTGATTCAAAAGTTTACAATTAGGATCTGTATAGCTTACACGTTGCAACTCTTCTAATCTTTTGATATAAAAATATGCAAGTCCTATGAGAATCATCACAAGAAGTCCGCTTCCCACACAGATAACTTCTACTTGATACCATTCTTCATCACTGATCCATCCATTCTTAGGTTGAATGCTAAGGTTACTATTGGCAGGTAAACTAAACTCTTTTTTCAAAGCATTAGAGAAATCAACAGATGTATCAGATACAGCAATGATATTTTTATGTTCACCAAGTTCATTTACAGTCCAAAGTTCATAATCATAATTGCCTTTCTTTAATTTATCTAAGCCAAATTGTTCAATGACATAATCTGCATCCAAAGCCGCTACGATCTCTCCGATATATTCCTCATCATGTAATAAAGGATATAGAAACAAAAAGACATCTTTTTGGTTTGTTTTTAGTTTTTCCGGTCCTTCTACCACTGTTTCCTTGACAACTTTCGCAAGTGTATAACTATAAGACAACCCACTAATATTTTTTCCTATCGATTCATGATATTCTTGTTCAGGTAAAATGGTCTTGAGAACATCTCCTTGAATAAAGGCAAGAAATAAGATATGTTCATTTTCTTTCCGTAAATCTTCAGCTCGTTCCTTAAACAAACTCAAATCAGGCTCATCTTCATGATCAATTGTATAAGAAAGGTATTCTGCATAATTCATATTTCCTATTTTTTCAATCATTTGTGTATAAAATAAGTCCAAAGTCGTCTGTACGCTTTTTTTGCGTTCATCTATGATATGTTGCTGAAACAGATATGCGCCAAACAGAGAACTGAAAAGAACACAAATGCTGAAAGCGATAAATAAAAGCAGCTTTCTTTTCTTTGTTAATTTCATAGCTCTTTTACCTCGCCATCAAGAAACACAGAATAGCTTCCTTTTCCATGACGTTTTACATCATATAAAGCTTTATCGGCATTGGCTATCAATAGTTCCAAAGGTTCATGATTTCGCCTGATACTGGCACCAATACTGCTATGAATAGCGATATTCTCTTCATTGAATTGTAAGGTAAAGGTCAAGCGCTCTACCATTTCACTTAATATTTCTTTCAATTCATCTAAATCATCTACATCGCTCATGATCAAAACAAATTCATCTCCACCATATCGCCCAACGATACCATCATATTTTCTTTCATATTCACGTAAGATTTTTCCTATGGCTTTCAAAGCAGCATCCCCTGCCAAATGCCCATAAGTATCATTTAATATTTTCAAATCATCCAAGTCCACAAAACATAAAGCAAGTGTCGAAGTTTTATTGCATCCTTCTAAAAGTTGCTCCGCTTGATTTAAGAAGAAAACACGAGTTGCAGCACCGGTCAAATCATCTTTTAAACCTTTTCCTGTAATCTGCATGATATTCTCATAATCCACATCATAAGATGGCATGCCACGTTGCATTTCTTTTTCCATTTTATGAATCGTGGTCAATATTCTTTGCATAGAATACGCTTGCATCATAATGTGTTTTCGTACAAAGTAGTATAACATCAAGGTCAACATAGCAGACAGTATGGAAAGTGTGATGAGATATGGTAACATCGGAATCAATAAAGAAAGAAAATCAACACTAACGATAACATCCCAGTTTGTATTTTCAACCGGTCCATATTTTGTATAAATGATATTACCGGATTTAAAACTTTGATAATACCCCGTTTTTCTAGACAACATGTTAGCTTCTAATTGGTCTGTAGTTACGCCAAAAATGCGAGTTCCTTCATAAACCGAAGTAAAATCCGCACCATATGACATACCATTTGTCGAAGACATTATTTGACCTTTCGATCCGATTAGAACTGCTTCTGCTTTATTCGCAGCTACAGCTTCTTCCATAAATTTCACAGTATCATCGAATTTAATTGCACAAAACAAACTTCCGGTAATGACACCGTTTTTCTTTAAAGGTACGGCTACCGTATAATTCAACGTTTTACCATCTGCTCCTGCTACAAAACTATCCGTTACCACATTCTTTTGCGTAGCAAATAGCTTTTGCATATATTCTCGACTTGCCAAACTGGCAGGCTCTTCTCCAATGGTATAAACTTGTATGTCTGAATCAACATAACAAATCATCATATAGTCATAGCCTTCGTTAATTTTATCAAGTTTCTCTACTTTTTCTTCCCAAGGTATCGAAGGATCATTATATTCTGGCAAAGAGGCAAGTGAGGTTAGAAGCTTGATAGACTCTTCGATTTTTTTCGAAACCTGGGCAGAAGCGCTTTGAAATGCAGCCTCCGTATTTTGTTTCATCGTCTGAAAAGATAATAAGATACCACAAAAAAGGATCGTTATGATATTGAGTATACCAAATACAATAAAAAGCCTGCGAACAGGAGCAATCGGCATTATCTTCTTTTTCTGATCCATTGTTTCTTTTACTTTTTTCTTCCTGGTCATGCTTCACCTCTATCTGGTTCAAGATTACTTGCATCTATCAAAATCATTCTTGGTACCAATATATAACAATTATAGCAATAACATCTTATCAAATCAATAAACTATTCTCATTATAAGGCATATTTAAAGATTTTTATCGTAAATTTTAGCAATCGTATGTATAAATTATGACAAATATATGACGAAACAAAAAAAAGAAAACGCTGATGATCAGCGCTTATCTCCATATACATGTATACGGTTGATGGCTTTTGCCAATGCCACTTCCGCACGTTTGATATTTGTACGACTATCTTGTTTCGCCAATCTAGCTTCTGCACGTTGCTTCGCACGCTTGGCTCTTTCGATATCGATTTCTTCACGACCTTCAATGGCATCTGTCAGTATACGCATTTCATTATCCGCAAACTGCATCAGACCTCCGGCAATCGCATAATCCTTATAAACTCCTTTTTCCTTTAAGGAACAAGAACTGGTTTTCAACATTGCCACCATTGGAATATGGTTGGGAAGAATTGTTGTATCACCTTCCACAGTTGTCAGATGTACTGCCTCCACACTCCCATCCTTGTATAGTCCAAGGGGAGTAATGATCTTGATCGTAATCATAGCTTAACCTTCATTCAACGTTTTTGCTTTTTCCACAGCCTGTTCAATGGTAGAAACAAACATAAAGGCTGCTTCAGGAAGATCATCATATTTACCATCTAATAATTCCTTGAAGCTTCTGATCGTATCTTCTAAGGATACATAACATCCAGGAATACCGGAGAATACCTCCGCAACATTAAATGGCTGAGATAGGAAGTTACGTACACGACGAGCTCGATTAACGATCACTTTATCCTCTTCACTCAACTCATCCATACCAAGGATGGCGATGATGTCTTGTAGTTCTTTATAACGTTGTAGAATCTGTTGAACACCACGAGCAACCTCATAATGTTCTTCTCCAACAACCAATGGATCCAAGATACGAGAACTGGATTCCAATGGATCTACAGCCGGGTAAATCCCCAATGCCGCAATATCACGATCCAATACCGTTTTCGCATCCAAATGGGTAAATGCGGTTGCCGGTGCAGGGTCTGTCAAGTCATCAGCTGGCACATAGATTGCCTGAACGGATGTGATAGAACCATTCTTAGTGGAAGTAATACGTTCCTGAAGCTGTCCCATTTCTGTCGCTAATGTTGGCTGATAACCAACTGCACTTGGCATACGCCCTAATAAGGCACTAACCTCAGAACCTGCTTGTGTGAAACGGAAGATGTTATCGATAAACAACAATACATCTTGATGATCATGGTCACGGAAGTATTCTGCCATAGTTAATCCTGTTAAACCAACACGCATTCTGGCACCTGGAGATTCATTCATCTGCCCATAAACCAAAACCGTTTTATCCAAAACACCGCTATCCTTCATTTCATGATACATATCATTACCTTCACGTGTACGTTCTCCTACACCGGTAACAACTGACATACCACCATGCTCTTTCGCAATATTGTGAATCAGCTCCTGAATCAATACGGTCTTACCAACACCGGCTCCTCCAAACAAACCGATCTTTCCACCTTTGGAATAAGGACATAAAAGGTCAATGACCTTGATTCCGGTTTCCAGCATTTCTGCACTTGTTTGTTGTTCATCAAAGGTTGGCGCCTTACGATGAATCGGCCATTTACTAGATGTCGGTGTTTCTCCTAACCCATCAATTTCTCTTCCTAATACATTATACATTCTACCAAGTACTTCTTTTCCTACAGGAACACTGATTGGTGCACCGGTATCGATTGCATCCATGCCACGTACCAAACCATCTGTGCTTCCCATAGCGATACAGCGTACTCGATCATCTCCTATGTCTTGACTGACCTCAACAATCAGAGACTCTTTATCTTTCATTGGAATTTCGATCGCAGTCAATAGATCCGGCAGTTCACCATTTTCAAAGACAACGTCAACGACCGGCCCAATAACCTGAACGATTTTTCCGATATTTTTACTCATTAGCTGCTACACTCCTTCCAGCGCATTGACAGCACCAACGATTTCTGTAATTTCCTGGGTGATGCTTGCCTGTCTTGCCTGATTGAATTCCAGTTCCAGGGTTTCTTTAATTTCATCCGCATTATCTGTGGCACTTTCCATTGCCATTCGTCTGCTTGCCTGTTCACTTGTTTTTGTTTCCAGAAAATAACTGTACAATAAAGAACGTACATACATTGGTACTAAAGTATCCAATATTTTATCTCCTGCTGGTTCAAATTCAGTAACTGCATTGCTTTTGTTTTCACGTTCTTCTTTTTCCACAGGCAACAATGTTGTAATCTGTGGCGCAAAGGTAACGGAATTAACGAATTTTGTATAAAGAATACGGATTTCGGATATTTCTTTTTTGCGGTACATTTCCAAAGCCATATCAGCTACTTCCATAAGTTCACTATAACATTCATCCTCTAAATCAAGCTCTTCTCGAATGACATGATAGCCTTTATTATGGATCCATCCTGCCCCACGTCCTCCGATCATCACGATATCATCCTTTTTTGATACATCGTTTTGGATCATACGAAAGACATTGGCATTATATCCACCACATAGCCCCATATCACTTGTCATGACAATGGTTACTGCCTTATCAGCATCATTTTTTTGAAGATAGGGATGAAGACTATGTTCCACAGAAGAAAGAATTTCTTGCACGGTTTCTTTAAGATAATATGCATATTCCCTATTCTCTTCCATGTACTGTTTTTGTTTTTTTAGCTTACTACTGGCAACTAACTGCATCGCTTTGGTTATTTTACGAGTTGAATCTACAGAACGGATACGTGCTTTGATCGCTAACTTACCTGCTGCCATAGATTATCCTTCTATCAAATTTTTAAATTCTGTCGCAAACGCCGTCAATGCATCCTTGATGCTATTTTCTAAATCCTTGTCCAAAGCCTTCTGCTCATTGATCTTTTCAATGATATCAGCATGTTCTCTTTCCATATATTTTAGCATCTCTTTTTCATATACTTTGATATCTTCAACCTTGACGGGTTTCAGGAATTTATGTTTTGCCGCAAATAAAGACAATACCTGATGTGCAACCGGCATAGGATCATACTGGTTCTGAATCAATAAAGCGGTCAATCGCTCACCATGTGCCAGTGTTTCCGTTGTAGCCGCATCTAAGTCACTACCGAATTTCGCAAATGCCTGCATTTCTCTAAACTGCGCAAGTTCTAACTTCAAAGATCCACTGACCTGTTTCATTGCCTTGATCTGTGCTGCACTACCTACACGAGATACTGACAATCCACTATCAACTGCAGGACGAACACCACTGTTAAATAGCTCTGTCTGTAAGAAAATCTGTCCATCTGTAATGGAAATTACATTGGTAGGAATATATGCTGCGATATCACCTGCTTGCGTTTCGATAATCGGCAGTGCCGTTAAACTACCGCCACCTAATTCATCATTTAATTTCGCTGCACGTTCTAAAAGACGACTATGCAAATAGAAAACATCACCTGGGTATGCTTCACGTCCCGGTGGACGTTTCAACAACAAGGACATGGTACGATAAGCAACTGCATGTTTACTCAAATCATCATAAACGATCAATACATCATCACCATTTTCCATCCACTCTTCACCGATTGCACAACCTGCATATGGCGCAAGATATTGTAATGGAGCCGGTTCACTTGCTGTAGAAGATACGATGGTCGTATATTCCATCGCCCCATGGCTTCTTAATTTTTCTACGATCTGTGCAACGGTACTGGCCTTTTGACCAATCGCTACATAGATACATTTCACATGATTATCCTTTTGATTGATGATGGTATCAATGGCAATCGCCGTTTTACCTGTTTGTCTATCACCGATGATCAACTCACGCTGACCCTTTCCAATCGGAATCATAGAGTCAATAATTTTTAATCCTGTCTGAACCGGCTGATGTACACTTTTTCTTGTCATAACACCTGGGGCAACACGTTCTACCGGACGGAATTTTTCACTTTTGATTGGTGCTCCTCCATCAATTGCCTGTCCCAATGCATTTACAACACGACCTAACATACCATCGCCAACAGGTACTTCAACGATTTTTCCTGTACGCTTGACTTCATCGCCTTCTTTAATGGCAGCATCATCACCCATCAAAACAGCACCTACATGCTCCTCCTCAAGGTTTAATACCATTCCATAGACATCTTGCGGAAACAAAAGAAGTTCTCCTGCCATTGCATTAGCGAGTCCATGTACAAGTGCGATCCCATCACCGATGGTAATTACAGTTCCTGTTTCACCGGTTTCCAGGTCATCGTCATAGCGTCTGATCTGCTCTTTGATCAGTTTGCTTATTTCTTCTGGTCTTAAGCTCACCACATTCACCTCACTTGTCTGCTTCAGATGCAACGACTTGTTTTTTCAAACGTTCCAGCTTTGCTTTTGCTGTATTATCGATGATCTGATCATTGATTTTGATACGGATCCCTGCCATCAGGTCTTCATCAACACTGAATACAGGATCTATTGTTTTACCCAGCTTTTTCTCCAGGGTTTCCTTTAATCTTGTTTCTTCCTGCTGAGATAACGCATGTGCACTCTTGATCAGCACAACCTGAATGCCCATTTCTAAGTTATAACTCTTTACAAATTCCTTTGTAATATCAGGAAGGATACGGAAACGATTTTTATCTACCAAAAGTTTCATAAAGTTTAAAAGCATAGCTTCAATTTTGTCTTTATATACGCTTTCCAGCAATTGTTTCTTTTCTTCTTTTCTGATTTTCGGATGATTCATGACACTTTGAAATTTTGTATCCTGTACCATCAAATCTCTAACCAAGCAAAGCTGTTCTTTATAAACATCTAACTTATGTTCTTCCTTTGCGATTTCAAACAACGCATCACAATAGCTTTTCGCTGCTATGCCTGCCATGTATCATCACCTGCATGTTCAATAAATTCATCCACATACTTCTGCTGATCTTTTTCATCAATTTCTTTTTTGATGATTTTTTCAGCAGCCTCAAACGCTACATCGGTAATCGTCTGTTTCAATTCTTTCTGTGCCTGAACCTTTTCACGTTCAATATCAGCCAATGCTTTTTCTTTGATACCTTGTGCTTCATTTCTTGCCTTGTTTAAAACCTCTTTGCGTTCTTCACTGGCATTTTTCGTTGCACTATCTATGATCGCATGTGCTTCTTCTCTGGCATTTGCCAGTTGATTTTCATATTGAAGCTTGTAATCTTCTCCCTCTTTACGAGCGGTTTCTCCTGCTTGAATATCTGCGGCAATCAAATCATGACGCTTCTGGAAGAAGTCAAGAACGACATCCCAGAAGAAATGTTTCGCTACCAAACAAATGATCAAAGTAGAGATACAGACAAGAATTACATCAACAGGGTCTAATCGCAGGTAATTTGTAATATCAATATTCATTTTTTAAAACTACCTCCTTGTATTGTAATTCTATCCTTTCATGAAAATTAGGATCAATGCGATAACCAATGCATAGATACCGGTTGTTTCGGCCATGGCAATACCAAGAACCATGATACTACGAACCTTACCGGCAGCATCTGGATTTCTACCAACACTTTCAGCACCCTTACTTGCCGCAATACCCTGTCCGATACCAGGACCTAAACCGGCGATCATTGCGATACCAGCACCTAATAAAGCCATACCTTGTACAAAATATTCATTGAATTCCATGTTTAATTTTCCTCCTGTTTCATGGTTTACTTATTCATCCTCACTCGGATATGCATCTGACAAGAAGAAACTTGCCAGTGTGAAGAAGATATAGGTCTGTATCAGACCTGAGAAGATATCGAAATACGCATGTAAGAACGGTGTCACTGCATATCCCAGAACACCAGCAGGCATAAAGCCTCTCATCATAGAATACACCATTCCCACGATGATCGTACCTGCCAACATATTTCCAAATAGACGTAATGATAAGGATACCGGCAAAGCCAGATCTCCTAAGATGTTCAAAGGCAGAAATAGAAAGAATGGATCACATAATCCTTGAATCTTTCCTTTGATACCTTGTTGCTTGATCTCAGTATATCGAACAAGCAAAAACATCATAATTGCCAAAGTACCATTGACACTTAAATTACTTGTCGGTGGCTGAAGTCCGATCAATCCAAGTAAATTACTTGGTGCCATCATAAAAATCAATGTTCCGAAAAATGGCAAATAGGTTCTAGTTCTTTCCTTCAGATTGTCACCAACGATATTGGTTCCTAAATTTGCGATACACTCGCAAACCAAAATGAACCCTTTTGGAGCTTCTTTGGGATCAGCCTTTTTGAATTTATTACCTGCAACGATAAAGAAAACACAAAGAATGACACAAAGAATCAGCCAATTCACGATTGATTGATGAATAAACAGATGAAATCCACCAATCATGATATCAATAGCCACTAATCTACCTCCTTTCTATGCAATACTGCATATACGACGATAGCTGCTTTATGACAAAGCATTCCTACTAACAGTGCAAAGATGTTGATACCCTTGTAAACACTGAACGCAAAAATCAAAGTATATAACGCATATCGTTTTACATAAGAGCTATACCCCTTACCTTTCGCATTCTCGTACAATTCGATATTGGAACACATACGTTCGATCATACCATATCCCAATAAGCCACACATTGCACCGATTACAATACCTAAGGTAATGCTTTGAAAGCTTTCAAACACCGGTAAAGATAAACCACATACTAACAGCATAATGGAGAGGGTGATCTTTCTAATTTCTCTTCCCATTGCTTTCGTTTCATTCATCTTTACTCATTCCCTTCCATAATAAATAGAAATTGGAACCTATGGCATATGCAAGAAGCACCAAAAGGAATATAGGTGTAGAATGCATCAAGCCATCCAGCCAGATTCCCGCTAAGACGCTAAGAATACAGCTGATCAACAGTGTCATCATAAAACGCATCGCTTTCATGACATCTTTCATTTATTTTGTTCCAAAAATTCTGTCTCCTGCATCACCCAAACCCGGAATGATGTAGCCATGTTCATTTAATCTCTCATCAAGTGCTGCTAGATAGATATCTACTTCAGGATGCGCTTTTTCCACAGCCTTGACACCTTCAGGAGCTCCTACAAGACAAACCAAACGAATGTTTTTTGCACCTTGTTTCTTCACCATATCGATGGCCGCAATCGCACTACCACCTGTCGCAAGCATAGGATCTACGATCATTACGATCGCATCTTTCACTTCTTTAGGATACTTCTCAAAATAGGTATGAGGTTCCAAAGTTTCCTCATCTCGATACAATCCGACATGTGCAATTTTTACGGTAGGTATTAAATTACAGATACCATTGACCATACCTAGCCCTGCACGTAAGATCGGAACTAATACAATTTCCTTTTCCATTTCATAGGTTTCGCACGTTGCAACCGGTGTTTCGATCGTGACTTCTTTCAAAGGAATATCACGTGTGATTTCATAAGCCATCAATCCAGCAATCTCATCTAGATTTTGGCGGAAATCTTTGGTCCCACAGTCTTTATTACGCATCTGTGTCAACTTATGCGTAATCAGTGGATGCTTCAAAACTTTTAACATAACCATATCTCCTTATTTTGATACAGCAGATATTCTACCATATCCCTTTTCATACGTGTAACAGACATTTACCCATCTTTGTATGAAATCCGTACACACCGTCATTATTATAGCATGTTTACCCCTTAATTTAAGGCTTTATTTCTATTTTTTTCTTCGTTTTCTCTCATTTAGTATTTTTGCTTTCTTATATATTATACAGAAAGATGTAGTAATCATAAAAATTAAAATGCTATATAAAAAAAACACCACAGATTCAATATCCACGGTGTATACCTATATTGTTTTCAATCTTTCTGCTTATCTAATTACTATTATGATAAGCATATTTTCTCATTCTTTACTTTTTCACTAACTGTAAATTTTCAATTTCTAGCACACTGGTCGCTAAAGATGATATCATATCGTCTGAATGACTTGTCAAAATGAGGATATGTTCTTTATCCTTCATATAATCTAACAACATATCTCTCAATATAATCAATGATTTTTGATCTAACGCATTGGTTGGCTCATCTAGAATTAATATTGCCGGATTTTCTATCATCGCCTGAATGATACGCATTTTTTGTTTCATGCCCTGAGAATATTTTTTGTATTTCTTATTGATACTATCCGCTAACATTAATTTCTCAGCATATCGTGATATTTCTGATTTATCTACTTTCTTATTAATGTCTAACAACATTTTCAAATTTTCATAACCTGAAAGATATGGTATAAATTCATCATTATTGATACTTACTCCGCAATTAGGAAGAAAATCAGTTTCTTTATGCAACTGTTTACCATCACAAAAAATTTCTCCTTTATCAGGAAGAGAAAAGCCACACATCATTTTTAAGAGCACACTTTTACCACAGCCATTTGGACCTTTAATCAGATAAATTTGACCATTTTCAAATACATAATTTAAATCTTGAAATAATTCAATATGTTTATAAGCTTTATTGATATTTTTTAATTCGATCATATATACCTCCTGTATTTATAACTCTTTAGTTTTTAGAACTTTCACTATAAACATGATAAGAAGTATAAGACAAACTCCTATATAAATTAAAACTGTAAAGATATCAGGTCTTCTACTAAAACATATCATATTAATATTTGAATGCAAAAAATAAATGCATAATCCTCCGATTACAAGAAAAACAGAGAGTGAGAAGCAATTTTCTTTCTCATGAAACATTTGAAAATATAGAAACAAAATTGTCAAAACATCAAACAACAAGAAAACTTTTAATAAAAAATAGCAAATATTTATCCATTCGTCTATACTTTTAAAGACAATTCCATTCAAAAGCAAACAAACTATATAAAGCAATATAATCAAACAAATATGAATAACGTTTATCAGCAATTTATTTAAAGATATTTTAATCATATATTTCTTTATATTTGCATATCTAATTAGTTGCATATATTTTAAATCCATATCATTTGCATTCTCTAAGACAAGTGAAATATTACATAAAAGAAAGCTTAAAAAAATGGAAAGTAATGGTAAATTAAAAATCGACATATGCCTTTCTGTTAATGTTTCAATATCATAGAAAACAAAGGATGATACTACACTCACTGTTTCTTCATCGGGCTTTAAATAGATTTGTTTGACAAACCATATTCCAAACAATAAAATCAGAAAGTTTAAAAGCAAAAGCCTAGGATTCATTTTAATATTCACGATATTTCACCACCCTTAATAGATAAATAAAATATATAACAAATAAATAAGGTAATAATTGATCCATGTAATGCCATATATTCGTATCAAACTTCATAATCGGGTAAAATAACAAGTTATATCTTATTACACCGCACTGCATTAAGATAAAACTTAAAGCTGTGAGTATCACCAATAATAGTTCCATGTGCATTAATCTTCTGATCAATTCCGCTGAAAACAGTAACATATCTGATAGTAATAAATTTATAAAAAAGTAAAGAGAAAAGTGTAGGATGCTTAAATCAGTTTGCACACTTTTTACAGCAGATAATAAATTAAATAAGACGATAAATACAACGCTAATCCTAAAGCACAAAGATACTGTTTTTTTAAGTTTTACTCTATATAATCTTTTCATTGTTTTAAATCTTACCAATTGAAAGCAATTAATTTTATTAACAGAAAACAAGTAAAACAAGCTAATTAAATATATCAGTGCACAAAACCAAAATGTACTAATTATATTTGTAAACTTATGAATCACAATAAACACCAAATAAATAGCATATAAAACACATTCTCTTTTAAATGAGAATGTCATTAAGAAACTCCTACTCTTTCTTTAGAGAAAAAGATCTTAATTAACATAACGATAATTAAAACAATTGGTAAAACAAAAGCTAAAAACAAGGCTATAGTACTTGGCTGTTCCATAGATCCAACAACAAAAATCGTATTCGGATATAAATAATCTTTTAGTTTAAATATTGGTAAACTACTTACTAAAGGTATTAATAGAAAATAAAATAAGGTAGGGACTAATACTGAAAGATATTTCTTGTCTGTAATTAACCCAATACACATTGAAATCAAGCTATATATAAAAGTGAATGGAATGCATTTTAAAAATCCTTCTGCTAGATAAAATCCATATCTATGATTCAAATAGAAATCCATACCCATGATATCCGAAAATGTTTCTCTTGTATAACAAAATGATCCATTGGGATCATTAACCTTAGGGAAAATAATCACTCCTATTATCCAAAACACTACAAATGCTCCAAATATGATAATAGATATTACCAAACTATAAAATAGCAATCGTTTCATCAAAGCTTTCCAGTATTTTTCTTGTTTTAATGTAAAAAAATGGAAAAGAAAGCCTTTCTTCTCATATAAAAACCCTAAAGATGCCGTACTAACCAAAACCGGCATAAGAAATTGCATAGGTTTGAATCCTTCAATCATGTACGTATCAAATGTAAGTATCTTTTCTAAATAATCATTTTGTGTTGGGTAAGAATTTGATGATGTAAAAGAAAACAACCCAATTGAAACAGTTTCGCTTGTTAAAAAAAAGAAAAACAAAAAAAACAAAGTTAAAATAAATACAAAATCAAAATATTTATTTCTTCTCAAATTCATACAAGCACTCCTTTCTATATTTTAAAGTTGAGCAAAATCGCCCAACTTTAAAATAATTTCCAATTTCCCCAAATATAAACAGCTGGGTCTATATAATGTTCTCTATCACCATATAGCCAAAACCGATCACCTGGGATTAGTACATTCTGTCTTCCACTTGTAAACGAAGAGCAATAAGGTAATGTCATGACTAAAACATCGTTTTTTGAATTGTCTTTCACTCTAAAATTTACTTTAAATGAATCAGAGCTTGCTGCATCAGTCCAATTAATCGTTACTTTTCTTTCACTATTATTAGGCATAGTCATATAAGAAAATGGCATTTGATAATACTGAACATTTCCCTCCCATGAGCTAGATACAGAAGCCCCATGAATAATGCCTGTCAAGCAAGCGAGCATAACTCCTGGCAATAGAAATTTTATTATCTTTTTCATAAACTTTTTTCCTTCTTTCTTGGTTTATAATACCCATGTGGTGATACATTTCCGTCATAATGTTTGCCAATCCCTAACATGATGTTGGCAACTGCCTTAACTAACTTGTTTTTCATCTTTTTTGCCTCCTCACTGGAAGATATGATATCAACACAACCACTTCAACTAATGTCAGTATTTGGAGAAATCCTTTATATCCTAATATCAGTATCAAAACGCTTAAGCACATAAGCGTAAATGATATATAGAAAGGATTCTTCCATCTATCTTTTATCCCTAACATTAATTGTACAAGTAATATAATAGCTAGCGTAAAGCAACATAAATTTACTTGTAAGCTTGCATATGTGGATAGAATCACTAGAAACACAGAAACTGTAATCATCAAACATTTTGTTATTGTTTTTGCATGATAACCCTCATACATCCTTCGCAATAATTGGAATGTTCCAATAAAGAAAATCGTTTCTACTATCTGGTTAGTAACTAGGCTATATACAATCATGATCACTAATTCAAAAAATTCACTACAAATGATTTCAAATGCATAACGAATACTATCAATTTGTGATTCTCGAATTGCACCATGTCTATGTAACCATTTACCAAATGATGTCCCTATCCGTGCTACCATATCTCTTCCTTTCTAACTTCATTATGCAACCATACTTAAATAAAAACAAGAACCAAAACAACGAGTGACGATTTTTACGCAACGAGTGACGATTTTTCTTATAAAATCAGTAATATTGATTGACAATTGAACGGCTTCCATTATATATCTCTATCAGTTCTTATTAATTCAAAATACTATTTTTATCATTATTTTATAGATTTACAGCTTTTATCAAACATCATAAGTTAAATCTTTCGTATATGAAATAGGACATGCAACAAAAAGACAATTACCCCATAGATTATTACCCTCTTACGTTTCCTTATTCATATTACTTGTGTCCAAGTGTTATTATCTTACTCATACTCAATTATGATTGGAATTTTTGAGCGCTGTTGAAATACACAAATTGATGTTCCTTTTTCAATTTTAAACACGTCTTTTTCTAATCGTAACAATATTGATTTCCCATCATCAGGACTAAGTTGATATTCTCCATTCTTAATTTCCTTATACATCCCGGATGAATCAACAATGTAGTGATCACTTTCATAACTAAAACACTCATAAGTTCCATCTTCATAAAAATTAAAATATAAGTCGCTACATCCCTCACTTTGATAAGTACCTATAAGTATGTGTGTTTTTATATTTCTTTGATTAAATAAGATAAATATCATAATGACGATGATGACGACAACGATCCTTCCATACCATTTTCTCATATTAGTCTATCCTTTCTTTTTTGACTTTCTTCACATCAAATGAAACATTTCATAAGAACCAAAACAACGAGTGACGATTTTTCTTATAAAATCAGTAATATTGATTGTGTAAAGATGCTTTCCTTTATGACAATTGAACTAGTTCCATCATACTTCTCTATCAGTTCTTTGATGTATGATTCACTGAAGGAATCATTCTTCTTACTCTCTGTATCATAATAATAGCTTTCATATAAATTAAGCTCATAATCGTTACCTTTTAATTCAAAATAATAATTTTTATCATCATGCTGTTTTATAGATTTACAGCTTTTATCAAGTATCATGGTAATGAAAGATAATAAATCTGTGGTATTCATAGGAATATGCTCAGGTATCTGTAATTTGATATGAAATAAAATCATTGGATATTCCTTCATTTTTTGTCGTAATACATGGTCTACGTAAATATTTAAGCATAATGGTGTTACGTGAGAAAACACGAACGATTTCATCCATTGATTGATATATTCATGGATCTTATCTGTTTCATTTCGATTAGCCATATCATCTATTTCCAACATTTGATTTTTAACATCATGGATCAGAATTTGAGTTTGCTTATGTTCTAATGATATTTCATCAATCTGTTGTTCCGTCAAAGCAATTAATTGTTGAAACATACCTGCATGGTAATTTTTCTTCATAAGTATGTTATATGTTAACGAAAAATAAAGTATACAAAAGGCAATGATTTCAATTAAAATCATCGCAATCATCCAATTCTGATTGCCTTCTGAGAGTTGTAAAATATAAGATGCCAAAATGCCACAAATACTTAGACAAATGATAGTTATCATAAAGGTTTTGTTACTTGTATCAAATTCTACTTTTCTTAATTGTGAAAGAATTAAGTACATCATTAGAATAATGCATGCTTTGATTACTATGGTAAAGATGATTCTATACATACCAAAGATAAGCGTTAAGCCAATATTAATTGATATCATATTTGCAAGATTAACACATAAGGATAATAAGAATAAAAACAAGGAAGAAATCATTAACGCATTTAAAGAATTGTTTATATTTTTCTTTTTTCCATATAGAAAAAGAAATAGAAAAATAAAAATATTATCTTTTACTGAACTTATGAATTTTGGTAAAATAAATAATTCACTTGCATATTGAATCAAAGCCATCATCAAAATTGCTATGAAAAATCTTTTTTTCATATTTATTTTTTCATGATTAAGATATAGGTAGAAATATAATAGGAAAGCATAATCTGCCAGACTAAACAAATATTCAATTATAAATTCAATCATAGTGATACCTCGAAGCCTGATAAGCATTCTTGAATTTTGACCATACACGATCACTTACTTTAAGTTTTTTATTTCCCAGTATCAGAACTTCGTGTGTATCTTTCATCAACTGTTTAATTTTTTTTAAATTCACAATGTGCGTCCTATTTATTTTGTAAAAATCATTAGAAAGCATTTTTTCAACCTCTCTTAATGATCGTGCTGTTAAATATAATATTTCTCCATTCGTCATTCTCAAACAAACCGTATGTTCTAAATAATAAAGATACAAAACTTCACTTTCCTTGAGATCAATTTTTCCATTCAACGTATCAAAAACATAACTCTTTTTAGATAAAATTTCTTTTTCAACAATATGTATTTGATTTAATAGCCTTTCCTCTATCAAATTTTTGGGTACAAACCCCATAACATTTATTTCGAACGCATCAATCATATATTCATTATGAGAAGAAACATAGATGACATAGCAATGTTTTTGTGGATGACACTTGATATATTCGATACCATGTTCTTCTTGTAATTCAATATCAAGCAATAAAAGATCAAAAACATTCTGATTCTGTTCATATTCAAGAATACTAGAAAATGTAAAAACATCATTTTCTGAATATTCTTGTATCACAATATTTTTGATTTTATTTCTCATGTTTTCACTATCATCTAAAATTGCTATTTTCACAATAATTCCCCTCTATTCTTTTTTATTATATCACATCTTTAAAGAAAATATATAATTCTACTGAATAAGCAATTTTATTAATACAAAAGAAGACACTATAGATGCTATATCTATAGTGCCTTTAGAATAATATTTTTACTTTCGTTCTTCTAATTTATCCAATATTACCAAGATACCACCACCCATAAAAAGCATTAAATAGACACCACTTAGAAAAATAAATCGATACAAGTTATCTATCATATCTAAACCTTCTCTATTTCCATGCGGAAACATCGCTACCGTAATAAAACATAATACTACACCTGCTAATATTAATAGAAACCCTATTTTTCTTTTCATATATTTATTTCTCCTCGTTGTGCTTTTAAGCTATCATTACTTATTAAATATAATCATGTTTTATCGTCCTATATTACCAAAGCAATAACATGCCTACTGCTTGATATCATTGCTTCATTCAGAAATAGTTACTTTATATGTGTCTGATTCTTTTTCGAAATTTAGTTTGACATCATCTCGTACTTCCAGTACGACCTTATCATTCTGTATAACATCAAATTCACTATGCAAACGAATATTTTTTTCATCTTCCATAGTCAAGGTTGCATCAGCTTCCCCAATCTTAGGTGTATTACTTGCTACGATCTTTGTCCCTTTTTTCACATCAACATTGACAATACTATTCACAGATTTATCGAAATCTCTTTTTTCATCTAATGGTATATATACTGTGTAGATTACTTGATAATCCCCTTCACTATATTCCAAAACTGTTTTTAAACCTTCTTTATGAAATTCTTCATTCATATCATAAATTTCTGTACTAGTGACCTTCATTTCCTCTTTTTTTATTTCCTGTTTCTTATTACATCCTCCTACAACGATGAGCAAACATGCGAATAAAATCACCATAACACTCTTTTTCATGAAATTTCCTCCTTTTCTAAATCATGAATCTAGCTATTATCATACATTTAAGTTAATGTCTTATCCTCTATTGATTTTCCTTCTAAATAGTTATCTTTTTTTAGCAAAATATCTATAAACAAGTGCTATTATGACACAAATGATAACTACAACATACCAATAATCGTATAGATGCTCAGCAATCATAACCTCAAACATATTTTGCCTCCATTCTCTTACATAATGTAAGTAGCTAATGAGTAGTTCTTATACATGTGATATCACGTAAATTGTATAGAACGATACCCCTCTTTATACCTTAATTATGTAACCGCTTTTATAGAAAGTCAAGAACATTATGCACTATGAATAACCAAAAAATGATAAATGACTATTTCATTTATTTTTAGCTAATATGCAATCTTCTAATATTTCAAAGAATAATCACAAACTTCATATGTTTCATCAATTCACAGATCTAATATAAACATATGATCTTTATCACTTGTGATATAGTTTTAAAATAATCAGAAACTCAACATTCTATATAAAGCTTTCTATGGTTCATTTAACTAAAAGGCTTCTATGAAACACACCTTTTATCTCAACTCTTATAAATCAACTCATCTACAACTTCTATATCTACCACTTCACTTGTCACATTACCATGACCATCGCTTGCTTTTATGGTCATTTTATATATACCAGGGTTTTCTACATCAAGCTCATTTCCCGCTTGAGCTTGTAAAGCTTCACGAGTACCTTCTTCATCCTTTGCATCCGTAAAGACGACAATATAACCTTGATAGAACTTATTGAATTGATCACATTGTTTTATGTCTTCTTTTCCATTTCCTTTTTTATCGGTTACTTTCATAACCTGTGTTGTATCAAACAATTTATTTACCATGACCTTTTTATCACCTGAAAAGCTAATTTCAGGACTATGAGTATCATCAATCAAAATTGGAAACATACCTTGATATTCTTTTCCATCATATTCAACAACAACTTTCATATCTTGAATTTTTCCAACATTATCTGCATCATATTCGTAATGAACTTTAATATCATTACGATCTACATCTTCATTTAGTTTAAAATACATATCATCTTGAAAGTTAGGTTCCTCTCCCCATTCAATCACTTTTGTACCTTTTCCATCTAATCCTCCTTGGGCAGTTGAAAATGTCACAGGTGCTTCTTTAGATGATGATGGATTTGATTGATTACAGCCGGTTAATAGAATCAAACAAGTGGATATTGCGATAACATATGATAACTTCGCTCTCTTTTTCATAAAAGTTCTCCTTTCTTTCTATCATTTTAGATATCCCTCTTCTATCTTTATTATGATACCTTATTCATAGCTAGTCAAGATAAAGTGTAACGAATGATGTATTTCGTCAATGAATCATCATTGGTAATAGGGTAAATAAAAAGCAGAGAAATGATGATTATTTCTCTACTTCTTTACAAGCCTTTCTAAAAATGATAAAACGTACAATTCCTAACACCAATAACCCAATACCAATGATCATCATAAGAATTTGATCTGTGCAAATACCATCATAAATAAAGAATGCTGCAACCAAAATGAGTAATATAGAAGATGCGATCGTTCTTATCATTCCTGCGTTCATATTAGCTTACCTTCGTTCCATTAGGTAAGTCTTTCGCTATAGTGACGATATCAAGATCGCTATCGTTACTAGCACAAAGAATCATACCCTGACTTTCTACCCCACGCAATGAAACCGGTTTAAGATTTGTCACAACAACGACCTTTTTTCCAACTACTTCTTCAGGTTTGAAGGTGCCTGCAATTCCACTTACAATTTGACGAGTTTCATCACCTAGATCAATTTGTTCAACCAATAAACGGTCAGCCTTAGGATGCTTTTCTGCGGATAAGATCGTTCCTACTTTCAATTCAACCTTTGTGAAATCTTCAATACTGATTTCAGGTTTTACTTCATCTTTTGTTGCTTTCTTATCTGCTTTTTTTGCTTCCTTAGCTTCTTTTTTCTTATCCTCTTCCAGTGTTTTCATGAATTCTTTCACATCAATTCTTGCGAATAAAATTTCCGGTTTAGAATCAACAGTGTGTCCACATTCCAGATTTCCGAATTCTTTCAAGCTTTCGGCATCACGCTCACTGGTACTTAATTCATCTAAAATCTTATCTGATGTTTCCGGCATATAACTACTTAATAATACTGCGGCAAAACGAATACTTTCTAACAAATTATACAATACGGTTGCCAAACGATCTTTTTTCGCTTCATCTTTTGCCAAAGCCCAAGGTTCTGTTTCATCAATGTATTTATTACATCTTTTCAACAAAGTAAAGATTTCTTCGATTGCATCTCCAACATGAAGCGTATTCATCTTTTCTTCTACACGTTTTGGTGTATCTATCGCAAGATTGATCAATTCCTTATCAATTTCTTCACTTTCTAATGGATTACTGATCACACCATTGAAATACTTATTTTGCATACTAATGGTACGATTTACTAAATTTCCTAAAACATTCGCAAGATCAGAATTTACACGTTCTACCATCAAATCCCAAGTAATGGTTCCATCCTGTGCAAATGGCATTTCATGTAATACAAAGTAACGAACTGCATCTACTCCAAAGTAATGAACCAATTCATCTGCATAAATTGCATTACCTTTTGACTTTGACATTTTTCCATCGCCTACCAATAACCATGGATGACCAAATACCTGTTTTGGTAATGGTTCTCCAAGTGCCATCAGCATAATTGGCCAATAGATCGTATGGAAACGTAAGATATCCTTACCAATAATATGAACATCTGCTGGCCAGAATTTCTTATAATTTTCACCATGGTTTCCATCTGCATCATATCCTAAAGATGTAATATAGTTACTTAATGCATCTACCCATACATAAACAACATGGTTTGGGTCAAAATCTACAGGAATTCCCCATTTAAAGCTAGTACGTGAAACACACAAATCTTGAAGTCCCGGTTTCAAGAAGTTATTGATCATTTCATTTTTTCTTGATTCAGGCTGAATAAATTCAGGATGTTCTTCAATATGTTGAATCAGTTTAGGTGCATATTTCTGTAAATTAAAGAAATAAGCTTCTTCTGTTGCTTTTTGTACAGGTCTACCACAATCCGGACATTTTCCATCAACTAGCTGACTTTCCGTCCAGAAAGATTCACAAGGTGTACAATACATTCCTTCATAAGTACTTTTATAAATATCACCCTGCTCATATAACTTTTTGAAAATCT
The DNA here is from genome assembly GCF_045223415.1 of Hoskinsella mucinilytica. Lineage (NCBI taxonomy): Bacteria > Bacillati > Bacillota > Erysipelotrichia > Erysipelotrichales > Erysipelotrichaceae > Hoskinsella > Hoskinsella mucinilytica. The sequence continues at coordinate 29,179 of NZ_JBEQZJ010000014.1, forward strand.
TTTGAACCTGTCGTTCATGATAATCATCTGTTGTACGAACAAAATAATCATAACTTGTATTCATCATATCGAAGTTTTTACGTACAATTCCTGCTACATTGTCCACAAATTCTTTTGGTGTCACGCCGGCTTCTTTTGCTTTTTCCTCAATCTTTTGACCATGTTCATCGGTTCCTGTCTGAAAAAACACATCATAGCCTTGTTGACGTTTGTAACGTGCTATCGCATCCGTTAATACGATTTCATATGTATTTCCGATATGTGGTCTACCGGAAGTATATGTTATCGCAGTTGTGATATAATACTTGCCTTTTTTGTTATTACAATTTTCACACATACTCTTAGCCTCCTAAAATATAAAAAGCCTTCGCCAAAGGACGAAAGCTCGTGGTACCACCTTTATTCGTGCATGTCTGCACCTTGATCGTTAACGCCGACAACGTCTTTTCCTAATTGTTCAGAAAAGCGGTTCCAGGGCCATCTTCTCTTATCCTTCCATACAGATTTTCACCAACCATCTGCTCTCTACCATTTCCAGATAACATACTCTTCCTGTCTTGACCTTTGCTATCATTATATAGAATTGTATCCCTATTTACAAGGGTTAAACTGAAAATTTCAATCTCAGATCACACTTTCCGGTATAAGTAATCTAAATAGAGTCGTATAATGACCCACGAAATGATTACGTTTACAAATCATCTAGTTACCCTTTTGTTTTTTTATAAAATCAGTATGCTTGATATTTGCATCTTTTGTTAACTTTTCTTTCTCACTATCGTTCCTATCTGTTAAAATAAGATTGGCAAAGTGAATGATACTTTTAAATAATAAGAAAGATAGGTGTTAGATTATTATGCACAAAGATTGTATTCAATGCGATATAAAACAATCAGATAAGATAAAGAAAATGTTATCTTTAGATTCAGAAAAAGAATGTCAACTGAATGAAATCATAGCCTCTTATCTAAAAACAGTTGATATGCGTAAGACAAATCCGGAAGTCATGGGAGAACTATGGAGTAAGATTTCAGAATATTTAGGCAATCAAGATCCCTATAAAAGTATAAAAACGTATTATAATCTAGAACTTATGAAATATGAAAACCATATCAGCAACCTCATTTACAACTCATCTGATAAATTTAAAACAGCACTCAAAATCAGCATCGTTGGAAATTTAATAGATTTTTCCTCAAACCATACCTTTGATATCAATACACTACTTGAAATGATAGATAACATATTAAACAATGATTTGGCCATCGACGATAGTCTATCCTTATTCAATGAATTGAAAGAAGCAAAAAATGTATTATATCTAGCAGATAATTGTGGAGAAATCGTTTTGGATAAAATTTTCATTCGTCATATAAAGAAATTATTTCCTAAGATAAATGTTTATTATGGTGTAAGAGGTGCACCGATTGTAAATGACGTAACATTGGAAGATGCAAAACAAGTTAATATGCAAGAAGTCGCAACAATAATATCAAACGGTGATATTGCTTTAGGTACTGTTTTGAACCACACTTCTTTCGCATTTCGGAATATTTTTGATAACAGTGATGTGATCATCAGTAAAGGACAAGGAAATTACGAAGGACTTCTTGGAAATAACAAAAAGAATCTATTCTTCCTGTTTATGGCAAAATGTAATTTGATTGCTTCCCCTTTACATATACCAAAGTTATCTATTATTTGTATGCAAAATAAGAAGAAAAGAGGATAAAACTATTTTATTGTAGTTTTATCCTCTTGCATTTACAAACAATTCTACTAGTTTTTCTCCATCCTTAGGGCAGTTTGTTTTTCCGATTGCTTCACCACTATTACCATAGAATCCACTACCGGCACTAACAAATAATTTTCTATCCATTGTCATTTTCAATAACTGTGTGATATCAGCTTTCGTGTGACTTGGATGGAATACTTCAACACCATCGATATCCAAGCGCATGACTTCATTCAATAAGACAGGATCATTTGCCAACAGTTTTCCCGGATGAGCAATGATCGCAATTCCATTCGTTAAATGAATAACATCTAATACATCCTTGATATCAGGATATTTTACAGGGACATAACATAGCTTACCATATGCAAAGAAATCCTTTGCCATTTCTTTATAAGGCTCCATAGATTTGGTTCCACTTAAATAAGGCTGAAGCAATGGTGATGATCGATATTCCTCACGATTTAATACATATTCCGCAATCATTTCTCCCGGTATTCTTTGAAATCTGTTATTCAACAACAATTGTTCTACCGGTACATGAAGTCCGATGATATTTTCAAATTTTCTAACTCGTTCAATACTAGCTTGTTTTTCATTAATAAGACTATCATTCTCAATTTGATTGTATAATTCATGTGGATAATCCACAAAATAACCTAGGACTCGTACTCTTTTGCCGTGTAAATCTGCATTGATTTCAATACCAGGCACATAGTTTACGTGATACAAGGAACTCATTCTTTGCGCAATCGCAATGGATTTTGCACAATCCAAGTCGGTAATTGAGATCGTTTGTAATCCTATTTCTTTCGCCTTTTGGAAAATCTCTTCTACATTGTAACTTCCATTAGCGCTGAAATTAGAATGAATATGCAAATCAATGGTTGTAGTTGGTGTTACAGTTGCTTTTTGTACAGGTGTTGGAATTTCTGCTTTCTTTGGCTGTATCTCTTTTACAGGTGTTAATAAGCTAGGATCATACGTTACCACTTTTGTTCCTACGATAAAATCAATGATACTTCGATGCATCGGATCAAAGAAAACGACCAATCCATTTAAGAACCAATAGGCCATGACACCGAACATATTAGTAAAGTAAAATAAGATCAAAAACGGAAGGTCAAATCCTAAGGTTTCTCGCATAAGAAGACGACGCTTCATCGCAACCTTTCCACTTTTCGTGATCACACGCAAACCAAAGCTTTTTTTACCTAGACTTTGTCCTTTGGTCTGTGCATAAATATAGTTATTGATCAATAAAATGGTAATCAATAATAAAACACAAATGACAATGCTCATTGTTTTGATACCACTAATGCTTACGATACTTCCAAATATTGACAAGAACAGAATATTCCATAATGCAATCGGTATCAACATGACAATCACATCAACCAAAAAAGCATAAAAACGAGAAGATAAATCTCTTTTCTCTAAGGAACGATAACCCTTTACTAAAATTACATTTTCACCGTTTTGTTTTGGTGTTGTCTTTTTTTTATTTGTTTTTTTCATAAATTCACCCATCCGCTTTCTCTTCATATTTCAAAATTCCCAGGCGCACCAGAAATAGGTCCATAAAGGCAGCCAACAGAAAGGCTACGCCAAGAATATAAATCGTTTTGATATCGATCGTCTTCCCATTGAGAAATAACAGACTTGTAGAAACTGCGATACCAACTGCCACAAAAGGCTCTAGCATTCTAAGTTTCATACTCTTCATCGTCAACATATATTCCTTTTGACAATTTGGACATTTCAAATGAGCATTGCCAAAAAATAATTTGAGTCGAATCTCAGATTGACAATGGGGACACGTATATAGTTTCATCGTTTCACAACCTTACTTAACTATTATACAACATTTTATCTATTTGTATATGCCTTAAGATTTACGCCTTGAAAACATTAAGGAAAAAGTAAGAAAATGAACCTTGTATTCAAGATAAAATTAACGTATCATAGGTACACAAGAAAGGAGGGCGCCCATGGCTAATATCACAAAATCAATAGGTGTAAGAATCTGTCTGTTCATCTCGTTTCTTTCGATCATCTATACCTTATATGCCGGATTAAATCCTATTTATACCTTAAATTTTACAGAAAGATTCACATTGGCTGCGGCATTTACATTACCTCTTGGAATTGCGACCATCCTGATTGCACATCAAATGCAAACAGATGAAAAAAAGCAACGCATCTATCATATATTCTGGTGGATCTTATTCTTATATTATATTGCTCAAATGATCTATATGTTATTTTTCGCAAGTGAATTTTCTCGTCAAAACAATCCATTATTCGATGGACATTATTTAGAAAGTCTGAAACAGCAATGGGAGCTTCGTACAAATCTAAAGCCCTTTGACACCATTCATTTGATGATGAATGCTTATGCAAATGATCTACATGACATTGCGACCATTAATCTATTAGGTAATTTTGTCGCATTTATGCCGTTTGCTTTCTTTCTACCAAAGCTATTTCCTTCTATGACCAAATGTAGAAAGTTCTTAGGTTTTATGTGTCTATTGATCCTATCGGTAGAAATCATTCAATTACTTACTTTATCAGGTACCATGGATATCGATGATTTCCTCTTAAATATGAGTGGCACGACCTTATCCTATTTTATTTTAAAAATTCCATTCTATCATCTTTTTACTGAACATCCTACATCACCATCGTTCATAGATGCCGTTTATGTAAAGAAAGAAATAGAGATTTAAAGCATTGAAAAAGGTAGATCATCGTCTACCTTTTCTATTGTTTCAGTTATTTCATAATGATATGATGTGTTTTAATTTGTGGATTCTCCCCAATTGATCTTACATTGTAAAATTTGATTAGGTGCTTCTTCATCATGATGTTCCAATGCATCAATTAATATTTTAGCGGCTTGATGTCCTTCATCATACGCAGGCTGCACAATGGTAGTGACAGTAGGGGATGAGAAATTGCTCCATTCGGTATTATCAAAGCCAATCAGACCAATGGTTTGTGGCATAAGATTACGATAGTTTTTCAAAGCGATATATACTCTGGGAAGAAGAAAACAATTTGCGACAAATATCAAGGTGCGTGTACCAAACTTTAATTCCTTATTCAATAACACGGTCAATTCCTCACTCTCAACATCGCCATCTACAACATGTGTAATACATTCCTTCCCATTGAGATGTAATGCATCCAGAAATCCAGTTGTTCTTTCCATCCTTGTGCTAAGTACACTTGGATCAGCTGTTATCATGATATATTCATCATAACCCTTTCTGATCAATTCCTCGCTCATTTCCAATACTGCTTCATAATTATTCGTTTTCACCCATTTTTCTTTATCCATAGAAACCTGTGAATCGATGAATACAACATCTTTTCCTTCTTGCTTGATCGTATCGATTAATTGATCGAACTGACTAGAAGGCTGTATGATAAATCCATCTACCCCCATTGCTAACATACGGTTTACATAATCTGCTTCATTTTCCAATATGTAATTGCTGTTTCCTACAATCAACTGATATCGCTTATCTCTTGCGAAATCATCAATGCCTTTGACGATTTGATTTGCGAACGCATTGGTGATATCTCCGATGATGACGCCGATCAATTTCGTTCCCTTGGAATTCAAAGAACGTGCTGCCACACTTGGACGATAATTGGTCTCTTTGATAACGGCTTCAATTCTTTGCTTGGTGTCTTCTGACATTTTCTCTGTTTTCCCATTTAAATAGAAAGATACGGTTGTTTTTGATGTCTGTGCCCTTCTTGCTATTTCTTTTATCGTAATTTTTTCACTCATATTCTTCCGACCTCGATTGTTCGCCTTTATTTTAACACATGCCGCTTTGCTTTAGCAAACCTGTTTACTATCTTTGGAAGAAAGATAAATCAAAATGATGATAATCATGAATCACTCGATCTACCCCCGCAAGCTTTTTATATGCTTCTGTTTTTTCCGGTTCAGTGATGGCAACGATCTGTCCTACATGACATTGATGCGCAAATGCAATTCCGGATAAAGAATCTTCGATCACCATGCATTGATCCAATGCTACACCAATTCGATTTGCGCCATCTGTAAACATAGCGACCTTATCTTTATGCAAGCCATCATCATATACGATCTTGTCTATATCAAACCATTGATCTAAGTGAAAAGATTCCACAAAGAAATCTATGTTTGCCTTAATAGAAGCACTGCAAATCGTCATAGGGATACCCATCGTTTTTAATGTATCTAATAAAGTTGTTAATCCCGGTACCAAATGAAAAGTCTCTGGTTGTTGTCTACAGATATCTCGATATAATGCCTCTTTATCCTCAGATAGCTGCTTGCTTTTTTCTTCACTCATTTCTCCAAGCAGGATAGAAATGATCGCCTTATTCGTTTGTCCATGCATATGGTCCATTTCTTCATCACGAATAGGTATCCCTCTATATTTTTTACTGAAAACATCCCAAGCCATCTTATGCTTTGGGCTATCAAAAAACATCGTACCATTAAAATCAAATAATAAACCTTTTTCCATTTTTATCATTCTCCCTCATCTATCGTTCATTATGTACCACTTTTCCTCATCATGCAAGTATTTATGCACGTAATCGAATCAGTTTTTTCATACCCTTAACGTTATGAATGACAACGCACTTTGCATGGAATGGTAAGCCTTCACATGTACATAGCTTCTTTCCACGAAATAACTCCTTGTGGAAAACCACGATCGTATAGCTTTCTTCTGGTGATATCGTAAATCTTCTAGCCTCAGCGATCTCCTCATTCAATGGTTCTGTACCATTTTGTAAAATATCTACTTTTTCCACCTGAATAGAAGTAGAAACCACAGCAGTGATATGATTTCCTTCATCTTGAAATGCTTTATGAAAGGAAACGATATCATGTGTTCTTGCTTCATTATATCGTAAAGAACAGATACCCTTTTGTATACTACCTACTTCTCCTAACATATACAGGTTACTTTCTCCACACAAAGAAATCAAATTCTTGCCGATACCGGCATGCATGTTAGGGTCAACGGAAAAAGAAACCTCCATGGTATGATTTCCATCTATTTTCATCTCATCAACGATCATCCAAATATCAGGGTCGATCACGATCAGTTTTCGTGTCCATACTTGTAAAGGTGAATGACCGATCATCATCCCTTCTATATAATGGATACCTTGGGTATGTCGTATATAATTCTTACAAGGTATGCCAAAATCATGATATCCCCAACTATCACTTGGCAAGCAATATTCCATATGATCTACAAGAACACTATTGTGTGCATGCATAGATTTTAATTCGACACGAAGTGGATGATCTTCTCGATAGGTATATCTACCGGGATCGATCAAGACCGGTACACCATGATGATAAAGAGATACGTGTAAATTGTCACTATGTCCATGTCCACTACCCAACGAACCATTGGTAAACATGGTAAAACTTGCGAGTGCATCCCAACTGCTTCTCATGGTAAACATACCACTATCCTCACCATCATAAACAAGATCATCCGGTATTTGAGCATCTAAATGAGCGTAACGATCAGCCCAATTGCACCCAAAGGCATATACACTATCTGGATCATAAGTTTTCGCACCTGCACTTTTCCATATAGGCTGTTGAAATAAAACCGATGCTCTATGAAACACATCGCAGATAGAAACACGATCACTATCGCCAAAGGTTTCTATTTGATGATCTGGCGTTATTTGATAAAACAAAGCATCTGCCATACGATATATTTGTTCTTTACATATTCTAGAGTTTGGTTGATGGAAAACGTCTTGATAATATAGAGCCTTCATCCCATAGTTTAATACTTCTATATGATACATGGTAGATTGTTCCCATTGCATACCATCCTCATATACTTGAATCGAAAACTGTGTTGACCATTCTTCATATGCCCATTGATAGATTGCGTCAGATAAAAAGTCTTCCTTTAAAAAGGGAAGCACTGATAGAATGGCACAGGTTTGAATACTTCCCCAATTGCTTAACGTATATTTTGTCAGATAGTGTTCTTTTAAATAATCGATTTGTAATTGTAAATGTGTGAGTATTTCTGATAATTGCTCATCACTGATTTGTTCTTTCTTATATATATAAGGAAGTGTTTCCATGATGTTCATGATTCTGATTCCGGTATCCAAGGTTCGTGTGCTAGGTTCCGGTTTCATTTGCTTATGTGAACGAATCCAATCAAGTATCCATTCCTTCCCTTTGCGCATATACTTATCATCTTGCGTAAGTAAGGTTGCCAACATCAAATCTGAAAGATAGTCCATACGGTTCAACATAAAGCACCATTCTTCATCTTCGTTTCTTTGGATGTTCCAATCGATCTTATCTAATTGATAAGGTATAGTACAGCGCTCCATATCCCATGGCTTATCAAAGGTAATGATATGTTTGATCAATTGATTTGCATGTTGTACGATTTGTTTTCCATCTTCATCAGATATGTAATACTTCATATCCTCTATTCTTTTTTCCTGGGAAATATGATGTAATCGTTGTTTGGTATAATTTAAGTCCATCTTAATGCTCCTTTCTCTGTAATCAAGAAAAGGAACCTTTACAGGTCCCCAATCTCTTATGCCAGAATGCCAAGACAGCTTAGTACGACACCGGCAACGACGGTGATAAGTACAAGCACATAGGTTGTGACACCCTTTTTCTTTATTAAATAATACATCAACAAGGTATATAGAACAGGAAGTAATGCAGGTGCAACCTTATCTAACATTGCCTGAATATTGACGGTAGATTGTTTTACACCTTCAGCTGCCTCACCAGCCGCAAAGGTAATGGCAACATTCATTTTCACAAAGGTTGCCGCAAGACCTGCAATGACGGTAACACCGATCATTCCGGCTGCCTCAGAAATTACACCCATCTTTTCTGATAGCTTATCGATCATACTTGTTCCAAGTCTTCTACCATAGCCACCCATTACTAATTTGATTGCCAATAACACGATATTCTCTGCCAACAAGAATAGAATCGGTGCAATCGTGATACCATCCATTGCCATTGATGCAAAGATGGTAGAGAATAAAGGAGCGATACAGAATTGAGATAAAGAATCACCAATACCGGCCAAAGGTCCCATCAATGCCATTTTAATACCACGAATTTCTTCGTATTCCATTCCATTCTCTGCCATTGCCAAATGAATAGATGTGATAAATGGTAAGAAGTTTGGATTGGTATTATAGAATTCACAGTTTTGATTTAATTCTTCCGCAAGTTTTGCCTTATCATCTCCATACAATTTCTTAAATGCAGGATACATGACCAAAGCATAACCAAGTCCTTGATAGTTACTGTAATTGAACCCATTTTGTAAGAAATAAGCACGTAGGGTCGTTTTGGTATAATCTTTCTTTGTCAGCTTATTAGATCCAGTCATCGTGTTCTACCTCCTGTGCCCCTGCGCCGTTCATAACAGGAGCTTTTTCTGATTCATTATAATGCTTGATAGCGAATACCGCACCAACTAAGGCGATACCGATGACCGGTAAACCTAAGAAGGCCGCAAGAATATACCCCAACAAAGCAAATGGAACGAGCTCTTTTTTCAACATAACGCTCATGATCATCGCAAATCCGATTGCAGGAAGCATACCACCTGCGACTGTCAATCCGTTTAATAACCATTCAGGTACCATAGCTACCAAATGGTTTAAGGTATCCATACTGAAGGCTCCTAAGAAACCTAATGCAAATCCAACGATAGCAAATAATACTACGGTCATATTTGCGCCACGACGAAACGCTTTGAAGTTCTGTTTTTTCAATGCATTGGCAGCACCTTCTGGAGCACCTGCACGTACAGTATAAATTGCTGTTTGTAAGAACTGAATCGCTACCGCAAATGGTAGAGATAAGGATAACGCACTTTCCGGTGTAACATCACTCATAGTAATTGCCATTAATGTACCAATGATACCGGGTCCGATTGGATTTGGTGGAACCGTACCACCTGCACCTACACCAAAGCCCATAAATGCTAATTCCGCAATGGCACCACATTGAAGTGCTGTTGGGATATCCCCTAATATGACACCAACACCAAAACTTAATACGATTGCTCTGTTTGTAAAAATTCCCCATAGCATACCTGAATAACAGAATGCTGTCCATAAGCCGATTAATATTGCTTGGATTATTGTAATTTCAACCATCTTTTCTCACCTTTCTTATAGGTAGCTTTTGATATCTACCTGTACGCTTCCATCATTGCCACTTGGCGTTGTCTGCGTATTGAACTCAATTTGATACTCATTGATCATTTTTGATAAAGCTGCTTTATCTTCTTTGCCTAGGAAAATAGAACGTGTCACTTTTTCTTTTCCTTCTGCATTATGAATATTTCCGATATTGATTTTCTTCAAAGGTACGCCACCTTCTACCAAACGTAAGGCATCCTCACAATTTTTCACGATGAGAAAAATCGTTTGTGCCGGATTAGCTTTATAAATCATATCGATTACTTTTTGTACGGAATAAAAGCGCATCGCAACTTCCTTTGGAATAACCGTTTTCATCAATGTTTGCGCCATCGCATCTTTAGCGGCTTCATCATTTGCGACGATAACAGTATTTACGCCAAGTGATTTGACCCAAAGCTGTCCTTGTCCATGTACTAAACGTTCGTCTATTCTTGTCATAACGATATTTGGTGTTGTCATATCTTGTTCCTCCTTACCAATATGGATCCCAATTCTTTAGCTGACGAAGCAATGCTTCCATATAGAAATAATCGCCCCATATATTTCCCTCATCTACGCCCTTGCCACTATGCCAAGAATATACTCCATGATATAAAATCGGATCTCCTTGTTCATGTTTAGATGATGTATAATTTTTCATCAATGAACGAAGGATATTCGCACTTGCGCCTCGATATACTGCTTTATCAAGATCATGATCAGATAAGTTATGATCCATTTCTAACATACCGCAAACAGCAATTGCCGCAGCACTGGAATCTCTTGATTGGTTAGGATCATCAGTGAAAATCAGATCCCAATAACATATATTGTCCTTTGGCAAACGATTGAGGAAATAATTGGTCATGCCTTTATATAAATCCATATATTCTATTTGCTTTGTATATCGTATATTTAAAGGAATGCCATAGATACCCCATGCTTGACCACGAGCCCATGCACTATCATCACAATATCCCTGACGTGTTGCGCCATGATCCGGACCTCCCGTTTCAGGATTCATGTAAAAGGTATGAAAGGCACTTGCATCATCACGAATGACATAGCGACAGCTTGTTTCAAAATGACGTTGTGCAATGGATGCATAGTTTGGATCGCCACTTGTTTCACTTGCCCAATATAACAATGGAATATTCAACATACAGTCAATAATGAAACGATAGTGCTCCTTACTGTCAAGAGGACCCCATGCTTGTAGAAATTCCCCTTTTTCTTGCCATCGTGTTAATAGTTTATCCGCCGCAAGCAATGCCGCTTTTTTTGCATGCTCATTTTGCGTTAATTTATAACCACTCACACAGGATAAAGAATAGAGAAATCCTAAATCATGATGATCCAGTTCGATGTTATGCTCTATTCGATAAAGGAAACTTTCCACATTGCGATTTGCAAGCTCACGATAAGCTTCCTTGTGGGAATATTCATAAGCCAACCATAGCATGCCTGTCCAAAAGCCATCGGTCCATTCAATATTTTCAATGATTGGATATTTCAATTGCTTGGTAGCGGAGTATGGAAATTTATCTTTGAAGTACTGCATATTCAGGTCAACCTGTTTCATGCATTCTTCAAAGGCTGTAGTTAATTCTTCTTTGGTGATGGCCGGTGTTTTAAGAAACTCTTCTTTCTTTTCGATTTGCTCGATGTTCACCTTTCTTACCATACGCTTCAACCTCCTGATCGTTGAGAACTCTCTTCTTAAAAGTAAACTGGTTTACTAGACGACTCCATTATATGTTGAAAGGGGTTCCTTGTCAATGCTTTTCACAAAAATATTTTGAATTCATTTATAGTTAAAGAAAGCGTTTTCTTATATATGATAGAAAAATAAAGAAGAAAAAGATTTTTATGCGAGTCTATTGACAAAACCGGTTTACCAAACTATACTGTTAGTGAACTGGTTTACTAACAAGTAAACGAAACGTACTAGACACACGTGATAAAAAAGAAAGCAGGGATTCTATGATTGATTTAACAAACCGTATTTCACAAATCGGCATCGTGCCCGTTGTGAAAATTCTAAATAAAGAGGATGCATTTCCCTTAGCTAAAGCCTTATATGAGGGAGGCATCGATGTTGCGGAAATCACTTTCCGCAGTGCTTATGCAACCGATGCGATTGCTACCATTCATAAAGAATTACCGGATATGCTAGTAGGTGCAGGTACTGTTCTAACGATAGATCAGGCAAAAGAAGCCGTAGAAGCCGGTGCATCCTTCATCATTACACCGGGATTCAATAAAGCAGTGGTTGCATGGTGCATCGAACACGATGTTGTTGTTTATCCAGGCGTTTCTACCGCAAGTGAAATAGAAGAGGCCTTATCCTATGGTCTTCATACATTAAAATTCTTTCCCGCAGAAAGTAGTGGAGGCGCAAAAAAATTAAAAGACTTTGCCGCTCCATATCCTGATATCACATTTCTACCAACCGGTGGTATCAACGAAAGTAATCTACATGACTATCTTTCCCTTCCAAATGTGCTTGCAGTTGGTGGAAGCTTTATGCTTCCTAATGAATTCGTCAGTACAAAAAATTGGGATGCCATTCGTACCCTTTGTAAGAAGGCAATCAAAACAATGCTAGGTTTTTCCTTGATCCATATCGGTATCAACAGTGACAATATACAAGAAGCCCAACATACTGCGGATACACTATGTCAACTCTTTGACTTTCATCCATATCAAAAGCCGAAATCAAAGTTCGCCGGAAAAGGATTTGAGATCTTACACGGATTAGGAAAAGGAAGCCATGGTCACATCGGTATTTATACAAACTATGTGATGCGTGCTATGTATCAGCTTCAAAAAAAAGGTGTTCGCTTTGACGAGAGCACGATCACACGAAACAAACAAACAAATCTTATCAACTTTGTCTATTTAGATATGGAGCTTTCAGGTTTTGGTATCCATTTGATCCATCCTGATGTAGATATGGAGGTTTAATATGAAGGTCATTACATTCGGTGAAATTATGTTACGTTTGGCACCACATGGTTATGAGCGATTTACCCAAGCAAACGAGTTAGAAGCAACCTTTGGTGGTGGAGAAGCCAATGTAGCGGTTTCACTAGCAAACTTCGGTATCCAAGCTGCTTTTATTACCAAGCTTCCGACTCATTCGATCGGTCAATGTGCAATCAATGATTTAAGAAAATATGGCGTAGATACCACTTATATTACAAGAGGTGGCGATCGTGTTGGAATTTATTATTTAGAAAAAGGCGCATCTCAACGTGCTTCACAGGTTATTTACGATCGAGCATACTCAGCCATTGCACAAGCAATTCCCGAAGATTTTAACTGGAAAGAAATTTTTGATGGTGCTGATTGGTTTCATTTCACAGGTATTACACCGGCTTTGAACGATACACTTGCTTACATTACCATGCAAGCATGCAAAGCCGCAAAAGAAGAAGGTCTTACAATATCTTGTGACCTTAACTTCCGTAAGAAGCTTTGGTCAAGCAAAAAAGCAGGAGAAGTGATGAGTAGTATCATGCAATATGTCGATGTATGTATTGCCAATGAAGAAGATGCAGAAAAGGTATTTGGTATCAAAGCGAAACATACAGATGTGAATAGTGGAAAACTAGATCATGATAGCTATGTAGATGTCGCAAAAAAACTTGTGGAAACCTTTGATTTTAAAGCGGTAGCGATCACGCTTCGTGAAAGTATTTCCGCATCCGATAACAATTGGGCCGCAATGCTATATATCAATCACCAAGCCTACTTCTCCAAGACCTACCCCCTTCACATTGTAGACCGTGTTGGTGGAGGAGATTCCTTTGGTGCCGGCTTAATTTATGCCATGCTAATGAAAAAGCAACCACAAACCATCATTGAATTTGCGGTAGCTGCATCCGCATTAAAACACTCTATCGAAGGCGATTATAACCGTGTCAGTGTAGATGAGGTAGAAACCTTGGCCAATGGAGATGGCTCAGGACGAGTACAACGTTAGGAGGATGATTATGAAAGAATTTTCGATGGATTCCTTTTCTCTAAAAGGAAAAGTTGCTTTGATCACAGGTGCTGCTTATGGTATCGGCTTTGCGATAGCAAAAGCAATGCATCAAGCAGGAGCAACCATTGTATTTAATACCAACAGACAAGAATCAGTAGACAAAGCGATACAGGCATATAAGGCTGAAGGTATTGCGGTACATGGTTATGTCTGTGATGTATGTGATGAAACAGCAGTAAAACAAATGGTAAAACAAATAGAAACAGAAGTTGGTGTCATTGATATTTTAGTCAACAATGCCGGTATCATCAAACGAATTCCTATGCTTGATATGAACGTTGAAGACTTTCGTGCAGTCGTTGACGTTGATTTAAATGCACCCTTTATCGTATCCAAAGCAGTCCTTCCTTCTATGATTCAAAAAGGTCATGGAAAGATCATCAATATTTGTAGCATGATGAGTGAATTGGGGAGAGAAACGGTCAGTGCATATGCCGCAGCCAAAGGTGGCTTAAAGATGTTGACCAAAAACATCTGTAGTGAATTCGGAGAAGCCAATATTCAATGTAACGCCATTGGTCCCGGTTATATCGCCACACCTCAAACAGCACCACTTCGTGAACGCCAAGAAGACGGCACTCGTCATCCATTCGACCAGTTTATCGTATCAAAAACACCTGCTGCACGCTGGGGAACACCAGAAGACTTGATGGGACCTGCTGTATTCCTTGCCAGTGATGCAAGCAATTTTGTCAACGGACATATTCTTTATGTAGACGGTGGTATTCTTGCTTATATCGGCAAACAACCGCAATAGAAAGTAGAGGAAAACATATGAAAATAGCATTGATCAATGAAAATTCACAGGCATCAAAGAATGCTCAAATTTATGAAGTATTAAAGGAAGAAGCAGAAAAGGCAGGTCATATCGTTTATAATTATGGAATGTATACCGCTGAAGATCAAGTTCAACTTACGTATGTAAAAAACGGCCTGCTTGCAAGTATCCTGCTTACCACCGGTGCCGTAGATTTTGTTATTACCGGATGTGGTACGGGGCAAGGAGCCATGTTAGCATGCAATTCCTTCCCTAATGTCATTTGCGGTCATGTAACAAATGGTTTAGATGCTTACCTATTTGGTCAAGTCAATGATGGTAATTGTATTGCTATGCCATTTGCGCAAAATTTCGGATGGGGCGCAGAAATCAATTTACACGATACGTTTGCGAAACTATTCTCAGAACCATTTGGAGGAGGTTATCCCAAGGAAAGAAGAGAACCCGAACAAAGAAACAAGAAAATATTAGATGATGTCAAAGCAATCACTTACAAGCCTTTGATTCAGATCTTAAAAGAAATTGATCAAGATTTCTTAAAAGAGACCATTGCCGGTATCCACTTTGCAGAATACTTTTACCCAAACTGTAAAGACCAAGAAATCGCAAATTATCTAAAATCATTATCATAAGAGATTCCCTTTTCATGAACTAAGCAGCATAGACACGATGTCTATGCTTTTTTTTGACTGAAAGAAGCGAAATTCAGAAATTCGAAAATAAGCATCCCTAAATACGACAAATACAGACATAATATACATTCTTAAACAAACCAAAGCTATATATAACCATTTTATGCTATACTTTTATACGATACCCCATATGGGAAGAGGAGAGAAAAAATGAAATTTATGAAAGACATGAATGGTGTAAATTGTGGACAAAAACTGAAAAAACTTGCGAAAATCTATTTCTATGTATTCTTTGCCCTTATGTTGATTCTTGCAGTCATCGGAGTCCTAGGATTCTTCGCAAGCGCCGCTTCCGGTAATGCCGGTACGGCCTTCGGTATCTTGCTTCTTATCGCACTTTATATCGGATTGCTTGGTTTGATTGGTTTTATGGCTTATCTGAATATGTATGCCAATGGCAATATGGTTGAAATTCAAGAGAAACAATATACCTTACTTCAAGACTTATATCAAAAACTTTATGATGATGGAACATTAACTCAAAACACAGACGATAAATTGGAGTTCTGATCATGAGATATCGTCATCAGTTTCTACTTGATTTGTACCGACATCGAAAATGGAATCTAGATAATCAAATATGGCTTTTTCGCCATGAGCATGTTCTACAAGAACATCATTATGAAAAGGTTTATTTATACTGTCGAAATCCAAAAAACATTTTACAAGAAGTCACTTTCCTGATTCAAGCAGGAGATGAAAAAACAGAACACATAGTTTTTGATTTCAAGCATCTTAAGCGCTCTTATCAACCAAGTCTTAGAGGGTGCTTGATAGAGCTCCCTTTGCAGATGATCGGAAAGGAATATTCCATCAGTATTCTTTCTTATCGTATACAAGGAGTGGAATATCCTTATTTAGAGGAAAATCTTGAGATAACGTTGTCAGACGATCAACAAAGCAAAGCTGTTTCCGCTTTATTATCAGATCATGATATCACGATATTCCCATCTATGAGCGATTCTTACATTCTTTGCGCATGTGGATATGCCATGAAACCAAGGGAAACATGTCCGAATTGTCATCGAACAGCTTCAGATAACGCCATGATCATAGAGAAAGGATGTTCTGCCTATTGTAAAGAGAGCTTTCTAAAACGCTATGTCACAGTTGAAGAAATGTTATATTGTAGAAAGCATCATTTGGATGTCGGTACTGATCTACAGAAGAAAGCAGCTTCCTTACCAATACAGATTGATGAATCTGATTATTATGATTTAGAAGTGCAATGCAAAAAAAGACATCAAAAAACAGTAATTGGAATAACTGCGACTATTTCAGCCTTATTGTTATGTTTGATTTTAGCTTTTTCCTTACCTTCATCAAACGATATACCTGAAGACCCTCCTATTCCAGATTATTCTTCATCTTTCACCTATCCTTATGAGAAAGAAAGTTTTGATTGTGAAGGTAATTTAAATGGCTATGAAGTGTTTCTTACATTCACCGGTTATGATCAAAGTGTTGATAAATTAGAAATGCAATTTCGATTCAGCAGTAAAGATCTTGGAGTGGATATATCGCAAATAGATACTGATACCTTAGTACAGTTACAGTCTGCTGTTTTAGATCAGTTAGGAATAGATGGAAATGAATATGGATTTTATATCTCACCATATCTTTATGGTGATAATCTATATTTTAATATCACCATAGTACTTGATGATATTAGTTATGATACACTGAAAAAATTACAGCTGACCATGATTTCTTTTTATGATATGGATGAAATTAAAATTGAGTTAGAAAATGAAGGAATGTATTGTTACTAAAGCAGACAACAGTCTGCTTTTCTTATATGTAAAAAGACGATATACATTAGTATACCGTCTTGATTGAATATTCTTATTCAGCTTTTCCAGCAGAACCGAACTGATTCATCATAGCAACAACTTTTGCCTGAATTGCATCAGCACCTGGTTTTAATAGTTTACGAGGATCGTAACCTTTACCAGCCTGATCTTTACCAGCTTCGATGTATTCACGAGTTGCTGCAGCAAACTCTAACTGAAGTTCAGTGTTTACATTGATTTTAGATACACCTAAAGAGATTGCTTTTGCGATCTGATCTGCAGGGATACCTGAACCACCATGTAATACCAATGGTTTACCATTTGTAGAAGCCTGGATTTCTCCTAAACGATCAAAGTTTAATCCAGCCCAATCTGCAGGATATTTACCATGGATATTTCCGATACCAGCAGCTAAGAAATCAACGCCTAATTCAGCGATTGTCTTACATTCTTCTGGATCAGCTAATTCACCCATAGAAGCAACACCGTCTTCTTCACCACCGATGCCACCAACTTCACATTCGATTGACAATCCTTTTGAATGTGCCAATTCGATCATTTCTTTTGATTTTTCTAAGTTTTCATCAAATGCATAGTGAGAACCATCAAACATAACAGAAGTGAAACCTGCAGCGATACAAGCTTTTGCTCCTTCATAAGTTCCGTGGTCTAAGTGTAATGCAACTGGAACAGTGATTCCTAAGAAATCATGAATTCCTTTCACCATTGCAACTACATTTTCAAAACCGCACATGTATTTTCCTGCACCTTCAGAAACACCTAACATAACAGGTGATTTTGCTTCTTCTGCTGCAAGTAAAATAGATTTGATCCATTCCATGTTGTTAATGTTGAATGCTCCGACTGCGTAATGACCAGCATGAGCTTTTTCGATCATGTCTTTTGCTGAAACTAATGCCATAAGTATATTCCTCCTTGATTTCATTTACACTCTTATTCTACTTCATTTTTCCCTTTTTGAAAAGCCTTTTGTTATTTATTTCACGTAATTAGATAAATAAAGCGCTCCCATATAAAAAGCACATTCTCAGAACGTGCTTAATAATCTTCTTCCGTTGTTTTTAAAGGAGGAACTTCTTCGATAGCATCTGCTTCATCTTCTTCGTCCTCATCAATTAGGATTTCATCTGTATCTACCACAACTTCGTGATAGGTGTGACGTTCCCTTAAATCCCATTTGTTTTCTCCCACAC
Organism: Hoskinsella mucinilytica; assembly: GCF_045223415.1. Taxonomy (NCBI): domain Bacteria; kingdom Bacillati; phylum Bacillota; class Erysipelotrichia; order Erysipelotrichales; family Erysipelotrichaceae; genus Hoskinsella; species Hoskinsella mucinilytica. The sequence goes on from NZ_JBEQZJ010000014.1 coordinate 47,674, forward strand.
AAACAAATCTTTCATCTAAAGATAAATCACTATAAAATTGAGCGATATTATCTTCCTCTTGTGCCTGTGTAAACCCCATGATCTGACATACCTCTTCCCATATTTTTAGGAAAGTGATTGGTTTTTTCTTCGTGGATAACTGGTCATATGCGACATCGATCATTGCTTTTTTCATGTTAAACTTAATTCCTCCTACATTTTCTCAATAGCTTCTACCCCGATCAGTTCCAAGGCGTTCTTCAATGTTATCTTTGTTGCTTTTAATAGAGCAAGACGCTGAGCGCTTAATTCTTCATGCTCTAAGTCAATGACTTTACATGCATTATAGAAGCTGTGGAAATAAGCAGCCAGCTTCTGTATGTAATTGCACACTTTATGTGGCGCACGTGTTCTGGCAGCATCAGCAACTACATTGGTAAATTCATTGATGTATTTCATTAATGCAATTTCCTTTTCATGAGTCAACAGATCATAATTCTCTGCCTGCTTCATGTCAGGTGCCTGGCGCAGAATGGAACACATTCTGGCATGTGCATATTGCGCATAGTAAACAGGATTGTCATTGCTTTGTTTTCTTGCCAATCCTAAGTCAAAATCTAAGTGTGTATCAACAGCACGTTGTACAAAGAAATAACGAACTGCATCTACACCAACTTCATCACAAAGCTCACGAATGGTAACTGCATTTCCCAATCGTTTGCTCATTTTTACTTCTTCTCCGTTTTCCACAAGACGAACCATCTGAATGATATCAACTTGTAATTTATCCGGATCATTACCCAAAGCCTCAATACTTGCCTTCAAACGTGGAATATAACCATGGTGATCTGCACCTAACAAGTCTACCAATAAATCAAAGCCACGATCCAACTTATCCTTATGATATGCAATATCCGGTACAAGGTACGTATAAGATCCATCTGTTTTTCTTAACACTCGATCTTTATCATCATGGAACTTCGTTGTTTCAAACCAAAGAGCTCCATCCTTTTCATAAGTCATACCTTTTTCATCCAAAACAGCAAGTGCTGCCTCTACTTTACCTTCATCACGAATGCTTTGTTCACTGCTCCATACATCGAAATGTACACGGAAGTTATCCAAATCACGTTTGATTTTATTTAATTCAAACTCAATCCCCTTTTCTTTAAAGAATTTCAAATTGGCTTCGTTTTCTTCTACATAACGATCCTTATAAGTTTCGGCAATTTCAATGGCAATCTTCTTTACATCCTCACCATGATATCCATCTTCCGGAAGAACAAAGTCTAAACCTAAATGCTCACGATATCTGGCTTGTAATGATTTCCCAAGATTGATGATCTGGTTTCCGGCATCATTTACATAATACTCACGACATACGTCATAACCACTAGCCTTCATCAAACGAGTGATACTATCACCCCAAGCTGCACCACGTGCATGCCCTAAGTGTAAATCACCGGTTGGATTTGCGGAAACATATTCTACATTCACTTTTATGTTATGACCAGTATCATTATGACCAAAATCATCACCATCCTGAATAACGGTTTCAATGATCTTAGCCAAAGACGTATTTTTAATTTTAAAATTAATAAACCCCGGTCCTGCAATATCACATTCTTCAATATCTGCCTGTTCCTTGTTTAATGCTGCTAAAATTCCTTCAGCTATCTTTCTTGGATTATTCTTCAATACTCTAGTCAACTGCATCGCAACATTGGTTGAATAATCACCATGACTTTTATCCTTTGGGATTTCAATGACAATATCATTCTCTGACAATTCTTGAGAAAAAGCATTTTGTACTGCATCCTTCAAAGCATGTTTTAAATTCATTTCGATCTGGTTCATGCCTGATCCTCCTTCAATATCCATAATATGCGGTAGCCATCTGTCACTTCACCTTCACTAAGGATGTCATATTCCAAAGCGATGATGTTATCTTTCCTTATATATTTATGCGTATAAATTCCTAACTCAATCGTTCCAAATTCTGACAGTACGCTTCCAATGGTTGTTTCCTTGTGACGAAATAACAGCTGTGTCTGAATTTCTCCTTTACGTTCAAGTTGAAGTTCATCATCGTCTGCCTTTACCTTCACTGTTGTTGTCTGATCTTTTTCTACATATTCTATGCTAATCAAAGATCCTTTTTTCATAAAATCTACATAGCCATCAAACATGAGATTTTTCTCATCTGTATATCGATCCTTTTGTTTCACTATAAGATGTTTTTTCATGTTATCACCACTTATCATGAGCATTATAGCAGAATTTTATATTCATGCAACCTTTTTGATGAAAAAAGATGAAAAACTTACTCTAAATAATCACTCTTATCAAGAATGCTTCCTTATATTATATATATAGCAGTATTTGCAAATGCAGAAATGCTTCCTTATATTATATAGGAACAATATATCATAGCAATCTAGTAGAAGATAAAAACTCTTCCTTATAATATATAAGAAAAAAGTTTGGTTCATTAATCTGACAAATCCGCTTATAATAAAACAGGACAAAATGAACACTAATTGATACAATATGGATACAAGAATAAAAGAGGAGAAAAAAACATGGAATGGATCAATATTGTACAAAACGCTTTGAATGATATCGAGGATCATCTTCTAGAAGATATCAACGCCGATAAGATTGCCAGTCAATACTTTATTTCAAGCGTGTATTTTCAAAAAATATTCAGTATCATTACCGGTTTTACGATCAATGACTACATTAAGAACCGACGACTTTCACTTGCGGGTGAGGAATTGGTGAACAATCAAATGAAAATTATTGATGTTGCTTTTAAATATGGCTATGAATCACCTGAGAGCTTTACTAAAGCTTTTACACGTTTCCATGGTTTTGCGCCTTCACAAATGCGGAAAGGAATCTGCAAGTTAAATTACTTTTTACCATTAAATATCAATATTCAAGTTAACGGTGGCTTTATTACATCTAGGAAGCTGATTCCTAATGTAGAACGACTGTATCAGGTAAAATCAGAGAACTATATGTTTCCAAGCTGTATGCGCTCGGTGATGTCCGCTTTTCATGAAGATAAGGCTTATGACTTTGCTTTCTTTGCGGGTGTCTGCGGTGATTTCTTTACACAGATATGGTTGGAACCGAAATGGCGTTATAATGATTCTTATTCCAATGTCTGCAAAGCAACTCAAAAACCAATCAAAGCTGCCTTCGATGCCTGTGGTTATGAATATACCTATGTAGACCATGCACAGATCAAAGAGAACGAAGCAGAAATGCTTCAAAGAATCATCGCATCAATCGATAAAGGATTACCGGTACTTGCTTTTGGAATTGTCGGGCCCCCGGTTTGTTCTATGATATGTGGATATGCAGAAGAAGGTAAGCAACTGATTGGTTGGTCGCAATTTAGCGGTGAAGTCATAGAAGATGAGATCATCGATCAGGTTTGTGCAGAAAATTATTTCCAAGTAGAGAGTGTATTATCACATGTGGAAACACTCATTTTCTTCGGTAAAAAGAAACCTCGATCATCTATCGCAGAAAACATCAAACAATCTATTCTCAACATTCCATCATTAGCTGCTTTACCTTCCACTGATGAATTGCGTATGGGTAAGGATGCCTTCGATGCTTGGGCTGATTCATTATTATGTGATGAATACTTTGAAGATGAGACAATGTTAGAAGGACCTTTGGATACTTACCAAAGCTGTGTGGTACAAACCGGTACCAATTTATTTTATCTAGAATCTTATCTAGAGCACGCATTCACGCTTTGTCCTGAAATAGAAACTGAACTAAAAACACTCATGGATCTATTCGCAAAAGAAAAAGAAGCTTTTGACCATTTGATTGAATATCAAGGTGGTTATTTCTTTGAAAAAGATCGTAAAGCATTATTAGATAAAAGCTTCCGTCAAGGTTTAGCAAAACATGTCATAACAGTTGGCAACTGTTATGAAAAAGCAATACATTCCATCAAAGAAACACGCTAATAATTATGATACTAATTAGACAGCCAATGGCTGTCTTTTGTCATTCTTTTCATACACACACGATCTTTCGTATTTACAATATTTTCTATTCATTCTTCCTTATATATATAGCAAAAAGAATGCACATAGTAATTCTAATTATATCATATTCCACTTTTATAATATAAGGATACTATGTGATTTTATCATTTTAAACAAGACAAGATCTGTCAAAGCATCCCATTTTTCGATTGAATGCGTTTTCAATCGCTCTGATACATAGATATCTTATTATTTCCGTTTTATTATATTCCACTTTTATAATATGTGTTTTTGCATTTATTTTGGACATATTGGATATCTTTCGTTTAGAAAGAGGCATTCATGCACAAACTATTTCATATAGAGGTGGCGTTATGAAAACTTTCAAAAGGGTTTTATTTTCTTTCATTTTTTGTATATTGACCATCATGGTACTGCTTTATGGTGCAGCCTATGTGGATACGTTGTCTCTGGATGAGCAACGAAAGAACATCACCGTTTATGATAAGAATGGTGATGTGATGTATGAATCCAATTTTAAGAAGGATATGAAATGGACCAGTATTGATGATATCCCTGAGTTTATACAAAAAGCATTTGTCAGTGTAGAAGATAAACGATTTTACTATCATGCCGGTTTTGATCCGATTCGAATATCAAAAGCACTGCTTGTGGATCTGAAACATGGTAGCATTGTCGAAGGTGGTTCCACCATCACACAACAATATGCGAAAAATCTTTTTCTGACAAATGAACAAACGATATCCAGAAAAATAGAAGAGCTTTATGATTCCGCAAGACTTGAGATGCAATACAGCAAATCAGAAATTCTGGAAGGTTATCTCAATACCGTTTACTTTGGTCATGGTGTATATGGTATCAATGCGGCATCTCATTATTTTTTTGATAAAGAGATGAAGGATCTGACCACAGCCCAGGTCGCTATGTTGATCGGTATTCCAAATGGCCCCAGTATCTATTCCCCCTTCTTACATCCTGACAACGCTATCGCACGTGAGAAGTTGATACTGAACATCTTATACGAAAATGAATTGATATCAAAAGCAGAATATGATAAATCAGTGAAGGAACCACTGGCGTTATCAACAAAAGAAGATATTCAAACAAGCGGTATCGAGCAGTATTACATAGATGCTGTCATATCTCAATTAAACTCCATGCATATTAATTTGAATCAAGAGGTTGCTGTTTACACCTATTATGATCCTGATGCTCAAAAAGCATTATCCAATGCCATCAAGGTAAATACCAGTGCAGACAACGATCTGGAAGTTGCCGGTACCATTACACAACCATTTACCGGAAACATCCTTGCCATAGCAGGAGGCAAAGATTATACCATCAGTCAATATGATCGAGCGATGTATTCCTCCAGACAAATTGCCAGTACGATCAAACCGTTATTATACTACTGCGCCTTACAACAAGGCTTTACCCCTTCCACCCAGTTTCTATCACAAGAAACGACATTTCAGCTAGGTGAACACGATGAATATAAACCGGCCAATTACAACAACGATTATCCAAACAAAAAAATCAGTATGATCAATGCCATCGCAATGTCAGATAACATCTTCGCAGTAAAGACGCATTTATTTCTCGGATTAGATACCCTGGACCATGCATTAAAAGATTTCGGTGTCACGCAATCCGAACCGAATGCCAGTGAAGCTTTGGGATGCGTCAATATGTCTGTGACCCAACTTTCAAGCATTTACAATACCTTTGCCAGTGAAGGCTTATATATAGAGCCATCTATGATTTCGAAAATAACTTCCAAAGAAAAAACTTTGTATGAACGAAAGATAGAACCGAAGCGACTATTACAACGAGATGAAACGCTCATCTTGAATCAAATGTTAACCGCTACCTATGATGTCAAAAACAAGACCTATGGCTTACCTAGCATGTATGGTTCCAATCCGCAAGTCAAAGTCGGTGTGAAATCAGGCACAAGCGATTGGGATTCTTGGGTCATGGGATTTAATCCGGAATATACGATCGGGATATGGAGCGGCTTTGATGATAATCGAGATCTAGGCAAGGAATATTACATGGTCAGTAAAAATATCTTCAAACAAACCTTTGACACTTTATACGAACACAAAGATGAAGTATGGTATCAACCAAGTGATAACATTGTCATTCGTAAGGTCAACCCCATTACCGGTGAAAACAGCAGTGACGGAAGCCTATATTGGTATCTGAAAGAGTAAGGAAAACGCTACCACTAAGCAAAATCTCTGATTTTATCTATTTATAGCGTACAATTTTGGTTTTTTTGTCTATAAATGTGTGAACTATGTGTGAAATTCAAAATAATTTAAAAAACTTTTAAAGTTTCGCAAAACTCAAGAAAAGCCTTTGGATATCACGGAAATACCAAGTTTCATTCATCCTCGAACATTACAATTTCGTAAGTTTTCTTTATTTTTGGGGTTGCAAACCTTTTGGGCGTTTGTTACAATGAGTGCGTTGATGTCGAGGTGATTAGATGAATTTTATTGAAAAAAACACAAAGAAAGTCGCATTATTCCTATGTGTCGCTACTGCTGGATCAGCAATTACAACTGTATACGCAATGGAAAATTCTACTGGTTGGCAAGGTAGTGGAGCAGAAAGAGTTTATATAAACGAAAAGAACGAACCTCAAACAGGATGGTTGATCCTGGAAGACGGAGCTTATTACTGCGATGAAGCAGGACACCCTGTAACTGGATGGCAGGATATTGATGGAGAAACTTATTTCTTCAACGCTGAAGGCTTAAGAGTTACTGGAGTACAGAACATCGAAGGTCACAATTACACATTTACAGAAAAGGGAACACTGTTGACAGGATGGAACACAGAAAAGACATCTTATTTCAACAAGTTCGGAGATAAAGTAACCGGTCTTCAGAAGATTGGCGAAAAAACTTATTTGTTTGATGAAGAAGGTAATGTTAAGAGCGGTTATCAGGAAATCGATGGAGTAAAATATTACTTCAATGCTGATGGCTCAATGGCTACCGGTAAAACAAAAATTGATGGTAAAACCTATAACTTTAGTGAAGATGGTACATTAAACAAAGGATGGGTTGAAAAAGACGGCGAGAAGTATTACTATGACAACTATGGTAATGCGACAAAAGGCTGGAAAACTATCAATGATAAGAAATACTATTTTGATAAAAAAGGTCAAATGTTGTATGACTGTGAAGAATATGCAGGATACAAATTCGATAAGAACGGTGTAGCTACACCAATTGAAGAGGAAGAAGAAGATAACGATGTACAAGTTGCTTCTGAAAGTTCTTCAAGCAGATCTACTTCAAGTGGATCATCTTATAGTTCAAATGTAGGAAATGCAGATGGAAGCATTTATTCTGCTGCTATGTCTCAGATCGGTGTTAATCAGGATTGTACTGCATTGGTAAGTAATTCTTTGGCTGCTGCAGGTATTTATTTCCATGGTTGGCCATCAGATTATTTAAGTCTTGGACCTTCTGTATCTTATTCTCAGGCTCAGCCTGGTGATGTATTGGTATACAATGGTCATGTTGCAATCTATGCTGGTAACGGTATGGCTGTACACGGTGGTTTCAACGGAAACCAAACAGTATTATACTCTGCTAACTGTAGTTCAGGAGCATTTACTGTTGTAAGACCTCAGTAATACATTTTAAGAAGCAATTTTGATATTGCTTCTTTTTTTTGCGTTTTCGCATGTTTTTATTCGTTTTCAGCGCTTTTTACCATAATCATAGACTTTTACTTTAATTTTTATCAAACAGCCTTGAAACAGGCTAAAAACAAAAGAAGTGCCTATACAGCACTTCTTCCATTGATGATCACATCTACCAAATTTAATTGATGATCCAAAATAACCAAATCTATTTTTTTACCAAGACCGATTTCATGAGCATAAGTTTTTAACATCTTTGCTGCATTTAAAGAACATATGTCCAAACAATCCATCAGATCATAATGCATTTCTCGATACAAATAACGAAATGTTGTCAATAAATCACGACAACCTCGTTTCAATTCGCCATCTACATATACCGCACCGTTTATGATACTGATATGTTCATCAATGACATGTTCTCCATGCATATCCAAACCGGCATACTTACTATCACTAATGGCACAAATACGTTTACTTCCAAGTAATTGAATGACCCACTTCAACATATATGGTTGCATATGGACACCATCCATAATGATTTCACATAAACAATCCCCGAGAAATACTGCATCCATCATAGATGGTTCTCGATGATTTACTTTAGGCATGGTATTACCTAAATGAGTAATTTGAGTAGCACCAAGATCAAATGCCTCTACCGTCTGTTCATATGTTGCATTCGTATGCCCTAAAGACACCTCAACACCATATAAATGCAACAAACGGATTGCTTCTTGTGCATGTTCCATTTCACAAGCAATCGTCATGATTGCTATATCCTCATGATATTCACTTAAAAAGATTTCAAGTTCAGCAAGATTGATTTCATGTATCTGATTACGCTTTAAAGCGCCACGATACTCAGGGTTTAAATAAGGTCCTTCTAAATGAAGCCCCATATATCTTGCGCCTTTATATGGCCCTTGAAACGCTTTACGATAAGCAAGGATCACTTCTTCATATTCTTTTAACGAGCGTGAAGATATCGTTGGACAAAAAGAGGTTACTCCCACAGAAGGATATAAAGCAGCCAAAGCAAGAAGCTGTTGTGGATCACACTCATCTGCACTAACTCCCATACACCCATGCGTGTGAATATCAACAAAGCCAGGAATCGCAAGCTTACTTTCCATCATCGGTGTCTTATAATCAATTCGTTCCACAAAACCATCTTCCAGGTATAGATCACCAAATACCAGAGTGCCATCCTGTATGAACTTTACATTCTCAACAATTTTTTTCATCGTCACACCCCTCTTAACATTATTGTATTGCATCCCTATTCTATTTACAAGTAAAAATCCCATTCGTCTTTAGAAAATCTTTTGTTTTTCTTCCCTTCGCTCTTTAGAACTTTATTTTATAATGACGGTATCATAAGGAGGGAAAGCTATGAATCAAACATTACTTTTATTAGGGATATGTGCGCTATGTACTGCTTTTGTGATCACATTAGGTACAACGCTATTTCTCGATCATCAGCAGGAAAAGAAACACCATGACACTTCTCGCTTTAAAAATAATATAGTATAATGTAAGAAAAGCGAGGGGTTTTTATGAATGAGACAATTTTAATCGTAGAAGATGAAATCGAAATTGCAAATGCAATTGAAATTTATTTAAAAAATCAAGGATATGAAACAAAAAAAGCAGCGAATGGTAAAATAGCAATGGATGTCTTAGACAAACAAGAAGTTCATTTGGCCATCGTTGATATCATGATGCCTGTTATGGATGGTGTGACTTTTACCATGAAAGCAAGAGAATCTTATGATTTTCCAATTATCATGTTATCTGCCAAAAGTGAAGATATTGACAAGATTACCGGTTTGAATATCGGTGCGGATGATTATGTAACCAAACCCTTCACACCGATGGAATTGATTGCCAGAGTCAACGCTCAATTGAGAAGATACCAACGTTTTATGAAAATAGCACAGGAAAAACAAGAAACGAAGGATATATGCATTCTCGGTGGTATCGAATTACATAAGGACAGCAAAGAGGTCTATGTAGATGGTGAACGAAAGCAACTGACACCATTAGAATTTAAGATCTTGGAGCTTTTTATGAAAACACCAGGAAGAGTATATTCCAGTGAAGAAATTTATGAGCGTATTTGGAAAGAGAGCGCCATTAATACAGAAACAGTCATGGTTCATATCCGAAATTTAAGAGAAAAGATCGAACTGAATCCTAAAAAGCCTCGTTATATCAAGGTTGTTTGGGGAGTCGGTTATAAAATCGAAAAACAATAAAAGGAAGATGAATATGAAAAATAAAAAGAATGTAGATCTATTGTTGATAGGAATGATCATATTTATGACATTGATCATGCTCGCAATGAATGGATATTGTGTCAATAACGCAACTGCCAATGCATACCAACAACAGCAAAACTTTATGTCCGCAAATGAAAAAAATTCTTATGCTAATGATAATGACGAATTTCTACGACAAGAATGTGGAAATTGGATCATTCCCATTTATTTAAAATATACCAATGATGACAAATCATCTTATGGAGAATTACTCATAGAAAACTATGATGAGCTCACACGAAATGAGAAAGATATCGCAGAAAGTGCACTTTCTAATGTGATGTATCAATTTGATGTAGAATATGCCAACATTGATTATTATCTGGAAGACAACAACGCATTAAAAACAAAAGATTCAGATACAACCACCTCTTCTAAGGAAGATACTACCATCACACAACATCAAACACAAAGTACCATTTTCACAAATAATTCGCAATTAAGCAATTATCTGGATACGCAAAAAACAATTCCGGATAACGATGATTGGTATGTTGCCTTCTCTTTTGATGAAGAAGGTACCTTATTTATAGAGAGAGCCGAAAATAATCTTAAACTTTCATCGATTGAAAGTGGTTATAAAAACACAAAACAAAACATTTTGAATGAAATCGCAACTGATTATGGACGAACGGTTAAATTCAAAAAACTAACTAACTTAACGTTTGTATTTGCGGTTAGTAGTGATTCCGGGATCGGTTATAACTATGAAGAACAAGGAAATGAAATCTACAATGCCGTTTATCATGAACATCTCATCATCAATTATAGAATGGTCTATTTTTTAGGCATCACACTTATGATCATCTTATCTATTATGATACCTAAAACCAGTTATAAGGAATCTAAATTTTTCAATATGCTGAGAGATATTCCTCTTGAAGTTGGTATTTTCATCTTTGCTTTCTGCTTTATATCATCTTCTTTCAATGTCTATCCTCATTTCATTGAGAATGCTAGTATATGGGCCTTGGGAATGGATTGTTTCTGTTATATCGCATCCTTTACCTTCCTAATGTATGTGATAGGTTTAATGAAAATATCTGAACCAAAACATAGAAAAGAAGCCTTGTTAGAGGCAGGTCTATTATTTAATCCGAAACATAATGTCAAACAAAAGTTCAAAGATTTTTATCATTATTTGAATGATATGGATCTCACAGATGAAAGCAATAAGCGCATTCTAATCTTGATTCTATTGAATCTTGTATTATTGTTGTTGTTTGGACAATTTGGTCTCTTCTTCTTCCTTCCATATTGTACTGTTCTTTGTATTATTTTCACACGAAAGCATAAAAAGTATATCAAGGAATTCAACACCGTTAAAACGATTACAAGCCGCATTTCCAATGGTGACTATAAAGACCCGATTGATACCGAATTAGGCGTCTACGAGCCTTTAAAAGACGATTTAGCAAGTATTCAACAAGGGATAGAAGAAGCAGTCGCAAAAGAAATGATTTCACAACGTATGAAAAGCGAATTGATCACCAACGTTTCTCATGATCTAAAAACACCATTGACCGCAATCATCAGTTACATTGATTTATTAAAAGGTGAAAACATAACCGAAGAAGAACGTAAGAGCTATTTGATCACACTGGAAAAAAGTGCAGATCGCCTCAAACACCTCATTGAAGATCTATTTGAAATCAGCAAAGCAAATAGCGGAAATGTTTCTCTGGATTTTATGGAAGTTGATTTGATTTCTTTATTGAAACAAGTAGAGATGGAATGTAAACACAGTTTAGATGATAAACGATTAATTTTAAAACATCAATTCTCAGATGAAAAGATCCTAATACAACTCGATCCACAAAAAGCATGTAGGATATTTGAAAATCTCATTAGCAATGTTTCCAAATATGCCCTAGAAGGAACTCGTGTATTCCTTTCTGTTATTGATTATGAAAGTCGAGTAGATATCGAAATCAAAAACGTTTCAAAGGATGAACTTGATTTTACACCTGAGGAAATCGTAGAACGTTTCACACGTGGCGATAAATCAAGAAATACAGATGGTAGTGGTTTGGGCCTTGCCATTGCGAAAAGCTTTACCGAATTAATGAACGGTAAAATGCAAATCATTATTGATGGAGATGTATTTAAAGTACTCATCAGTTTTTATAATAAGCAGAAGGAAGCTTAATTTATCTTCCTTCTTTTTTACGGTTGTGACGTTTATATGATATAATGAAATAGATAAAGCAAGGTGTTCCACATGAAAAAGATACTCAACCATACCTACATCAAAGTTGTGTTCCTACTTATCATGGCTTCTCTATTATGTTTTTCTTTCTTTGATCACAGCGTTCAAAACGAGAAAAGAATCACAGAAAATCTAACATCGATCACAGAAGAAAACAATCAGCAAACCAATGCTGCCATCTATGAAAAGCTAAAAGATGAAATACACATACTTCAAATATATGCTACCTTAATATCACAAAATGAAGACATCACAGCAGATGCCTCTTTTCAAGCATTGCAACCTTTATTAGAAAATGAGCTATTCACAAGAATTGCGATCACCAATGCGGAAGGAATTTCTTTTACCAGTGATCATTTTCAACATGATTCTTCTAATCGTGATTACTACAAAGAAGGCATGAAAGGAAATTATCTCATATCAAATTTGACAACAAGTGTCATTGATCAAAGTGATGTTGTAGTCATGAGTGTTCCTATTTATCGTGACCAAGAAGTCATTGGTGTTTTACGTGCTACGCTAAATACCGCTCATCTTCATAAATATTTTGAATTATCTTTCTTATCCGGAGATGTATCCTCTTTTATCATTCAAAGTGATGGAAGAAACTTAACACAACAACAAAGTGATGATGACAATTTCTTCGCTATGTTAAAGAAATTTCATAATGATGAAGCAATCATCCAACATATGCAAGATGACCTCCAAAATAAAAAAGAAGGTAGCATCACCTTCCAATTAAATGATAAAACACGCTATGCTTTCTATTCTCCCATCAAAAATACAGATTGGTATTTACTAAGCATTCTCCCTTATTCCACAGTTGAAACAGAGCTAAGTTTTGATTTCCATCAAATCCTTATCCTAGCGATAAAAATTGGCTGTATCTTACTACTTATTTATATTTATTTCTTTTATTCACAAATACAAAACGCAAAAGATCTAAAACAAGTCAACCAACGCTTAGATGCCATCATCGCCAATACTCCCGGCTCTAGCTTTAAATATGTCATTACAAGACCTGAAACCATCATATTCTTCAAACATGGCAATTCTAAACTGATAGGATATGAAAAAAATGAAATTATCGATCTGATCAAAACAAATATCTTTTCCTTGATTCATCAAGAAGATTATACTGTATTAGTAGATTCCTTGCATCATCTAAAACCAAACACCATTGTGACCAATAGTTATCGCATTACAAATAAAAACAATGAAATCCAATGGTTTTATGATCAACGCCAAATCGTTTTAGAAGGAAATGAAGCCTATTATTATGTTCAGGTCATTGATATTACCGAAATGAAGCAAACACAGGAACAACTGAAAATCAGTGAAGAGCGAAACCAACTTATTCTTAAGGAAACCCAATCGGTTATCTTTGAGTGGAATATGAGTAAAGATTGTATTAGCTTTTCTGAATTATGGCACACCAACTATGGATATCCTACCAAACTTGAAAATTTCCTTGTATTGACCAATCAACTATTCGGACAAAGCCAACATTCTTATATACCGTTGATTGAGGACTTGGTATCAGGCAATAAAGAAAGCGATCAAATAGAATGCATTCTTCCAAAAGCGAATGGGGAACAGGTTTGGGTCAAGGTGTTCGCAAAAGCAATCAGCGATCATCAAGGATATCTGCTGAGAATCGTCGGTAGTATTTCCGATATCAGTAAAGAGAAAAAGAAAACCATTCAGTTAATGGACCGTGCACAAAAAGACGGATTGACAAAAGTCTATAATCGAATTACGATCGAACATATGATCAACCAGGAAATGCTTCACTATCCGGATCAAGGACATATGATGTTTGTGATCGATATCGATGATTTTAAGTCCATCAATGATACATTAGGACATGCCGCAGGTGATGAAGCACTTACTTCCTTCTCTTCCGCATTGACCTCTTGTTTTAGAAAGGATGATATCATCGGTCGAATCGGTGGAGATGAGTTTGTCATATTTATGAGATATCAGGCACCATTCAGTAACGCTCAGCTAGAAGTAAAGTGTCAAAAATTATTAAGCGAATTATCAAACATAACCTTAAGTTTAGATTCCAGCTACCAAATCCATTGTAGTATCGGTATCGCCATGCATCCTGAAGATGGAAACACCTATCTGGAATTATTCAAAACAGCTGATAAACGTCTATATCAAGCAAAGAAACGTGGTAAAAACACGTATTGTTACCAAGATCAATAAATCAGATTCCATGATAACATAACAAAAAGGCTGTGACCTAAGTTTTTACTTCAACTTAGTTATCACAACCTTTTTCTTCTTTTCCTTACATATTATAATTTAATAAATTTTTCTACATCAATCACAAAGATGGTAGCTCCACCTACCTGAACTTCTACAGGGAATGACGCATATCTTCCGATATCATAAGATGCTGTACTAGGTACGACCTCCGTACGTCTTCTGCTGTATTCACCAATCACTTCGATCGCTCTTTCGATCTTATCATCATCTGTACCGACAATTAATGTTGTATTTCCAGCTCTCAGGAATCCTCCTGTAGTTGCTAAACGAGTAACCTGATAGTTTTCTTTTGTCAAAGCACTTGATACAGCAGGGCTGTCATCGTTTGACATAATCGCTAAAATTAGTTTCATGTGAATAATCTCCTTTCTATTTCTATAGTCCTATTCTATCACTTATCTATGATTGGTACAATGATTTTTTTGCTAATAAATTGGATTTGCGTATGGAAGATCTATCTCCTTAATTTTTTCTTACGAGCAAAAATTGAAAAAATTTTGTGTTATAATGTACTGGCGGAATCCGCTAAAGGAAGTGAACTTATGGAAAATGTAGGATTGGTACTTGAAGGCGGTGGAATGCGTGGATTCTATACTGCCGGTGTATTGGATTTCTTCATCGAACAAAACTTTTATACCAATGGAGTGATCGGTGTCAGCGCAGGTGCATGTCATGCTTGTAGCTATGTTTCCAAACAACGAAAACGAAGCTATCGTATCAATACAAAATATCTAAAGGATAAACGCTATATGAGCTTTCATTCTTTGATTAAGACAGGTGATTTATTCGGCGCAGAATTCGTTTATGATACCATACCAAATGAATTAGAACCCTTTGATTATGAAACATATCATAGCAGTGGTATAAAAATGTATGCTGTTTGTAGTAATTTGGAAACCGGAAAAGCAGAATATTTACCATGTATTAATATGAAACATGATGTTATCTATGTACGTGCCAGTGCTTCCCTACCCTTATTATCAAGGATCGTAGAGGTCAATGGTTTAAAATTATTGGATGGAGGATGCACAGATAGTATCCCCGTTAAGAAATTTCAAGAGTTGGGTTATAAGAAAAATATCATCATTGTGACACAATGCAAAGAATATCGAAAAGGTAAAAACAACTTATTACCTATCATACGAAAAACATATCGCAATTATCCAAATTTCATCAAAGCAATGGAACAACGTCATATCGAATATAATCGCACCTTAGATGAAATAGATGCCATGGAAAAGGAAGGCAGTGTCTATGTCATACGACCAAAAGAGCCTGTTACGATTGGACGTTTAGAAAAAAATGTAGATAAATTAACTGCCTTATATGATCAAGGCTATCAGGATGCCAAAGAACAATTTCAACAAATACTTCAATTTGTAAATAGCTGAATACTGCTTCAGCTTTTTTAATATTCTAAATTAAGAATATTCTATTTTTATTTCATCATATTTCGATATGCTCTTGGTGACATCGATAACATTCGCTTAAATTGTTTCGCAAAATAACTGGCATCGCAAAACCCGCAAATACCCGCTATTTCACTAATGCTTTCCTCACTTGTCCCCAACATCTCACATGCTTTCATGATACGATATTTCATTAAAACCTGCATAGGTGATTCTTTTAAATGTTCTTGAAAACAACGAAGGACCTCACGTTCACTGATATTGGCATGTAGTGCCAAATCTTTTAGTCGCAATGCCTCCATATAATGTTGTTTTAAATAAGACATCATAAGCTTTAACCGTAACACCTCTTGATCTTCCATATGACTCTCACAAGAGGTTGTCATAGGATGATGGCGTAATACATACAACAAAATCGTTGTTATTTTCTCTCTTAATACAAACTCATATCCATAGGCTTCCTCTTGGCAAATAAGATATGCCTCATAGATTCCTTTGGCTTGATTCACTTGTTCCTCATTTTGATGGTCGAATATTACATATGGTATGGTTTGAGCATGTAGAAGTGGTACCATATACTTAGTTTCAAACACGCTTTGTTCATCTGCGGAAACAAAACGATGAGAAAACACAAAGGAATACAAAATTGCCGGTTGTTTTATCTTTTCTATTTGATGCAAAACAGCCGCATTGATCCAAAGACCATCTCCTTGTTTTAATATGATTTCATTTTGATACACTCTTACAAGCACTTCTCCTTGCACTACATAAATCAATTCCAATTCCTCATGCCAATGCCAAGGAACCTGTTTGGCCACAAACCGATCCATATCATTATAATATGCGCATAAAGGAAACCCTTGTGAATATGTGACATTCAATTGTTTATTCTGACTATTTCTTTCTACACTGCATTCTTGTATCATGCTTATCACTCCTGTCGCTATTATCATAGTTTATGGCTATATTATTATAGCTTTTCACTAAATTTGTCAATATAATACAATTAGTAAATGAAAGGAGCTGTTGATATGAATAACATAGATTTACATATGCATTCTCATTATAGTGATGATGGCGAATTTACACCTGCAGAGTTAATGCGTTTGTGTAAAGATGCCGGACTTCAAATTGTCGCAATTGCCGACCATAACACAATAGAAGCAATACCGGAAGCAAAAAAGGAAGCTGAAAAACTTGGATTAACCTATCTACCTGCTGTAGAACTGGATTGTCAAATTCAAGATGTCAATTTACATGTGTTAGGATATGGAATCGATGATCAAGACAACAATTTAATAAAAAATGCAGAAAGAATGTCAAAACTTTCTATGGAAGCTTCTTCCATACAAATAAAACTATGTGAAAAACTTGGCTTAACGATCGATCACGATGCTTGTTATGCCCTGGCGAAAAATGGTGCTGTAACCGGAGAAATCATTGCAGAGGTAGCTTTAAGTGATTCACGTAATCATGAAATATTAAAAGAATACCTCCCTCAAGGATCACGCAGTGATAATCCTTATGTCAATTTCTATTGGGATTTTTGTTCACAAGGAAAACCAGCCTATGTACCTATGGATTTCATTTCCTTAAAAGAAGCAGTGGATATGATTCATCATGCAAATGGAATCGCTGTTTTAGCTCATCCCGGAAACAATACCAAGGAAAACATACCATTACTTGACGCCATCTTTGCCCAAGGTGTTCAAGGTATGGAAGTCTACAGCAGTTATCACACACCTCAACAAATTCAATTTTATGAAACCTACGCAAAACATCACCGTTTATTGGTAACGATGGGAAGCGATTTTCATGGAAAGACCAAGCCTTCCATATCATTAGGAGGCAGTGGCTGCCCTGATACCAGTCTATTCCAAGATGAAATCTTAAAAATGAAAAACGATCACAAAGGCTAACCTAAGTGGTCGTTTTTTCTATACATTAAATCTAAAGTGTAAGACATCTCCATCTTGAACGACATAATCTTTACCCTCTAAACGTAGCTTTCCTGCTTCCTTAACAGCAAGCTCTGTTTCTAAAGCATCGATATCATCAAACTTATAACATTCTGCACGGATAAATCCTTTTTCAAAATCCGTATGAATGACACCGGCACATTGAGGTGCTAGCATACCTTTTTTAAACGTCCATGCACGGCATTCATCTTCACCGGCTGTTAGGAAAGTACAAAGATCAAGAATACGATAAGCTGTTTTGATCACCTTATCCAAGCCACTTTCAGGAATTCCAAGCTCTTGTAAGAACTCATTTTTTTCTTCCTTATCCAGTCCACTTAACTCCTCTTCGATCTTAGCACAAACCGGCACAACTTCATTATGTTCTGCTTCTGCAAATGCTTTGACCTTTTGATAGTTTTCATTGCTATCTGGATCAGCGATTTCTTCATCAGACATATTTGCGATGTAAATCATCGGTTTTAATGTTAATAAGCTGAATGCTTTCACGATCATCAATTCATCATCGCTTAAATCTACACTTCTTGCAGGCTTCCCTGCCTCCAATGCTTCCTTCAATTTTTTCAAGACCGCAACCTCAGCAACACTATCCTTATCACGATTGGTCATAGCCTTACGTTCTACCTTACTAAGGCGGTTTTCTACTGTTTGAAGATCTGCCATGATCAATTCTAAATTAATGATTTCAATATCACGAATTGGATCTACACTTCCTTCGACATGGGTGATATCCCCATCCTCAAAGCAACGTACCACATGGCAAATCGCATCAGTCAAACGGATGTTACTTAGGAATTGATTTCCCAAACCTTCACCCTTGCTGGCACCTTTTACCAATCCGGCGATATCTGTGAATTCAAAAGTGGTATAAATGGTTTTTTTCGGGTGGAATAACTCCACAAGTCGATCGATTCTATGATCAGGTACTTCTACAACTCCGACATTGGGCTGTATGGTCGCAAACGGATAGTTTGCTGCTTCTACCTGGCTTTTTGTAATTGCGTTAAATAATGTTGACTTTCCGACATTCGGAAGTCCTACAATTCCTGCTGTTAATGGCATATTATCATTCCTCTCGCCCTATCATTCTATCTTTTTTTATGTTCATATGCAAGCAAATATCAGAATAATCCTATAAAAACATCTCCATAAACAACAGTTTTATCTCGATTCTATGAATACCTATTTATCGATGAATCGATCTAGCCATACGTGCATAGGTATGTCTTTTTCCACGAATCGCAATGCTATAAGCCATAATACTTTCAGGCACTACCGGCGCAAAGCCTGCATCACCTACATGATGTAGATCTGTACCGCACATCTTACACATCAATGCAATATCTCGAATGGTAGATTCTTCAGCACCCTCTTGAGAGGTCCCGATAGATGTCAAAGTTAATACATCCAAAGAATGTGCATAAGTAACCATATCCTTTACATAGTCCAATGTAATACCCGGTACAGTTCCCGGAGCTGGAATCAAAATAACATCAGCACCGGCATCGACAAAGTCCTTTATCGTTTCTTTTGTGATGATATGTTCTCCGGCTTCTTTTTTTGACCCTGCCGCATGCATCTTACCTGCCATTAAAACAATATCATCCCCAACTGCTTCCTTCATCTTTTTCAGATTCTCTACAATGGTGTGATTGCTAACTCCTGTTCCCGGATTTCCTGTTAATAGAATAAAATCAATCCCAAGTTCTTTCGCCTTTAACGCTGTTTCTACACTTGCCTGTCTTCCTTCACAAATCGTTTGAATATCTCCAATCGTTGTCGCTTGTGTATCGATCGGCTCAAGATTGACTCCGATCAATCTTCCTGTAAGTCGCTTCAATTCTTGAATCACTTCTTCATCAGGAACATGATGTATCCCATCGATATGTGGATGATTCACATCAAACATATTCAATAATAGAATATCAGCTCCAAATGCTGCGCTGATTTCCGCATTGGTCATAGGTGGTAATAAACTATCATTACATAAAGAACATTCCGCAATCAGAATACGACCCTCACTTGATTCCAAAGATTCTAAAAGTTCCTTTTTGTTCATTGCCTCCATATCAGAAAAATTACAATCCAAAAAACGTTTCATAAGTTGTTACCTCACTTTCCACCTACAGTATAACAGGTATCGTGTGGGATTCCTCAAACGCTTTTTTCCAGTTTTGGAAAATTCGCATAAGCAAACGCAACCTTCACAAATAAACAAGATATCTGAGCCGCCGTATCTAAAATAGTATCCTTAAATTGGAATGGAAAGATATATGGTGTCAATTCCATAAAGCTTTCATCATACACAGAAGTAATGATCACCAAATGCTTACCTTCCGCCTTTAATTTAAATAACAATGCTAGATGTTCTTTGATCCATTCTCCTTGTAAACTGATCAGCCAAACAATAGAACTTTGTTTGAAACGTAGATGGATAAAGTCTTCATCCAAATCACGCAAAACACCCTGAACATGAATCTGAAATGGTTCTAAATAATTACGCAACACATGAACACAGGTATAGCTATATGGTGCATAACAAACACCGATTTCTTCGCTTTTCTGCATAAATCCTGCTACTTGTTGTATCATTTCTTCATCATGGTATTGCATATAAAAAGTTAAATTTTGTTGTTCTTCTTGTAAATAAGCAACACATGCTTCTTGATAACTTGTTTTCGCAAGTTCTATCTGATGATTTACTGAGGATAATTCTTCCTCTTTTAAACAATCATTTCTCAATTCCTTAAAGCTATGATAATTCAACTTATGACAAAACTTTGTCACTGAAGCCGGGGTGGTAGACGCAAGTCTTGCGATATCTTCAATTAATATATCGGGAAATCGATCAAATTGGTTTAATAATACATTCGCTATTTCAAAATCCACAGATGATTTCTCTGCTCTATACAGAAAGATCATCAATCTGATATATGCATTATTCATATCGTGTTATTTCCATTCCTTACGCATATACCACAAAGAACCAGTGATACATAGTAACATACCGGTATTACATATAGATACAAAGCCGACACTTTCACCTCTCATGATATCAAAACAAAGCAATCCCAGAACCATTACTGTTAATGCAGTAAAAACAGAAATGACCATAGTTGTTCTTAAACGACTGAATAAGCCAAAATAGGCATCCTTGATGATACATGAAGTGGAAAGATATCCCAATAATATCAAGCTGGCTCCAATCATAAAATCAGAAAAACCTATCTTCTCTTCAATCGCATAAATACCGAAATCATTGATCAATGCAGCCCCCAGCATTAATACAATTGCTAAAATAGATGCATGTAATGCAATTTTCCCTCTCACCATTGCTTGTCTTTCATCAAATTGATCCATTTCTATCATCTCCTTTATCCTTTCTTTTTTCTAGCCCATATACAATAACAACATGCAATACATAAGAAACAAACATTTATGAAAAGCATCCCATAAGTTTCATTGATTTCATAACCTATAAAGAATGCTCTAGGATCCAGTTTAAGAGTAGCGATATAAAGCAAGGCTCCTAACCCACCACAAATTAATAAAATGATGACAGCAGAATTATGCTTTGGCGAAACATTACTATAGATTCCCTTTTCCATCATTTCAATTGATGTGATGGTTACGAAAAGTGTCATCCAAACAAAATTACTCATATCACCAAATAATCGAACGCCAGTGATCATGTTGTAACATAAATCAAATAATAAGATACCAAATATGACAAAAACCATATGTTTAAATGCATGTCCTCTCATCCACAATTGTCTTTCATCAAAATATTCCATCTTCATTTTATTACCCTCCTCATTTCATTCTTCCCAAAATAGTTCATCTAATGTTTTATGCAATGCTTTACATATCAAAATACAAAGTTTGATACTAGGATTATAATCCCCTTTTTCGATTGCATTCATGGTTTGTCTTGTTACCCCTACTTGATCAGCCAATTCTTGTTGAGTTAGATCCAGTGCCGCTCTTGCCGACTTTAACTTTAAATTTTTCGCCATTGCATCATCTTCTTTCCATTTATATGATATCTCTCACCATACAAAATGTCAAGTATATACGACATTATATCATAAATATTTGATTAAATTAAAAAATCTATAGCATACACTATAGACATTGATGATACTTTATGAATAAGATTTGATACAAAAATAAAATCTAATATTTCTGTTATTTCATTAAGATTCTGTTTCGTGAATCGTTGTAAACACGCCGTAAAGAATCAGTAGCTCGACATATGCAAAAACACCGCCAACATTTACTATAATAAATATCAGTGGTGTTTTTCTTCTAAAATCAGAATGAAAAAGCTTACTCTTATCTAGATTAAACAACATCTCTAGTTCACAAAATGAGAAACCCTTTTCATACCATATAATATTATTTTTCTTCCGCTTCCTCTTTCGGAGCCTTTTCTATAATTCGTTTTAATTTTTTCTCAAACTGTACACGTGGAAATAACACGCTGGTTCCACATCCTAAACATTTGATACGGATATCCGCCCCCATACGAATGATCTTCCAATATTTTGATTTATGACATGGATGTTCTTTTTTCATTTCCACGATGTCGTTTAGATCATAATCCTGAATTGGCATAAGACACCTCCTTATCCTTCTCTTTTATGATAGGACTGTAATGTGTTTTCCAAAAGCATCGCAATGGTCATTGGACCTACCCCTTTTGGAACCGGTGTGATAAAACTTACAAGCTCCTTGACATCTTCAAAATCTACGTCTCCACACATTTTATTGTTTTCGTCACGATTGATACCAACATCAATCACAACTGCTCCCGGCTTCACCCAATTGTGATCGATAAACTTTGGTTTTCCGATCGCCGCAATAAGAATATCAGCCTCTCTACATAGTTTTTCAATATCCTTCGTACGTGAATGGCAAACCGTTACCGTTGCATTTTGATTCATTAATAATTGCGCAACCGGCTTTCCTACAATATTACTTCGACCAACAACAACTGCACGTTTCCCGCTTAGATCCTCATAACCGATGGTTTTCAGAATACGAAGAATCCCTTTCGGTGTACAAGAAACAAAGGTTTCTTCCTGTAAGACTAATTTCCCCACATTGTAAGGATGAAATCCATCTACATCCTTAGAAGGATCGATTGCAAAGATCACATGATCCTCTCTAATATGACTTGGCAATGGCAATTGTACCAAAATACCATCTACACTTGTATCTTGATTCAATTGCTGAATCAGCGCAAGTAACTCTTCTTCTTTCACATCTTGAGAAAGGCGGATCAATTCATTTTCCATTCCGATCGCATGACATGCTTTTTCTTTTCCTGTTACATAAGAGATACTTGCCGGATTATCTCCTACCAATACCACAACCAACTTCGGAATACGTTTTCCCGCTTCCCTAAGCTGATCGATTTCTATTTTCATATTTGCCTTAATATCTTTCGCAATTTCACTACCATATACAATTTCGCTCATCGTCATCCCTCCATACCCAGCTCTGCACTATCTAAGATAATTGTCACTGGTCCATCATTCAAAAGTTCTACCTTCATATCAGCACCGAAAATACCGGTTTCCACATGAATTCCATAGCTTCTTAGTTCCTCATTAAATGCTTCATACATCGGATTGGCAATTTCACCCTTTGCGGCTTTCTCAAACCCAGGACGTCTTCCCTTCTTACAATCTGCGTATAAGGTGAACTGTGATATTGACAGAATTGCACCTTTGATATCTGATAATCCTTTGTTCATTTTTCCAAGCTCATCTTCAAAAACACGAAGTTCTGCGCATTTTTTCGCAAGTTTTTTCACAATTTCTAACGTATCACTCTGTGTGATTCCCACCAATGCCAAAAACCCCTGTTCAATGCTTCCGGTACAAACACCATCTACCTTAACACTGGCATGAGTGACTCTTTGAAGTACGATTCTCATTCTATCACCTCACTGTTACCTTAGTATACCTTATGTCTGAAACAATCTCAATCTTGAAATTAATTTTTTCCTATTTACTTATAAAGAAAAGAGAATACAAATCACATAAGGTAGTTGTCTCTTTGTATTCCCTTCTAATGTTGATCAATAAGTCAAAATTTCTATACCATGTTCCGTTACTAATAAAGTATGCTCCCATTGCGCACTTAGTTTTCCATCACTGGTGTAAGAAGTCCATCCGTTATCTTCATCAATATATAAATGATAATCTCCTTCATTGATCATAGGCTCGATCGTAAATACCATGCCAGGAGCTAATACCATTCCATTCCCTTTTCTTCCTACATGTGGAATGATAGGGTCTTCATGAAACTCTTTTCCAACACCATGTCCCGCAAAATCAATGACTACGCTATATCCGTTCTTATGCGCATGTTCTTGAATCGCTGCACCGATATCTCCAACATAACCCCATGGTTTCACTGCCTTGATACCGATTTCCAAACATTCTTTTGTAACTTCAACCAAACGTCTAGCTTCCTCACTCACTTCACCAATCATGAACATTCTGGAAGCATCACTGAAATATCCATGAAAGATGGTAGAAACATCAACATTCACAATGTCTCCTTCTTTCAAGATCACATCTTTACTAGGAATTCCATGGCATACTTCATCATTGACTGATGTACATACACTTTTAGGAAAGCCCTCATAATTTAATGGTGCGGGAATAGCACCATGATTCACTGTGTATTCATATACCAAAGTATCGATCTCATCTGTACTCATACCTACATGAATGTGTTTTGCGACATGATCCAAAACGCCCGTATTGATTGCCGCACTCTTTTTAATTCCGATAATATCTTCTTTGTTTTTGATCAAAGAACGATCCGGTATGGTTTTTCCCTGTCTTGCCAATTCCATTAATTTTAAATCAAATTTTTCATGACATTGCTTATATTTTTTGCCGCTACCACACCAGCATCTAGTATTTCTATGCATTTCCATGTCAAAGCACCTCTTTTTCCACAACTAGTATATCATGTATCGCTTCATTTTTCATATAAATCTATTTTTAAATTCAATATGGAAAAGGCTCCTGTGAGGGGGCAGGAGCCAATAGATGAGGGAAGGTAATGAATATTGGAAAGCATCATCCGATTGAGGAAATGTTGTATTCATCACCATAAAGGGAATACAAGCTGTTTTGCTTGTGTCTATACTATATAACTATTAAGTGAAAATTACGTGAACACTATTTGAATAATTATAGAATTCAATAAACCAAATAACACATCAATTATGTTTTCTTTGAGTTAAAACATCTTTTTTGATATACGAAATCGTCTTATCTAACCCATGATCTTTCTGATATATCAAAATATGTTCAAGTAGCGCTTTTGTTTCAGGATGCATGAGCACATGATCATATCCATTCATAAAATAGTCATAGGCACTTGCATCGGTATAATTTTCTTTCATATACGTCATACTTGCCGCTGTTCGATCACAATACATTTCTACAACATATTCTACTGGCATTTTTACCGCTTTGATACCACCCTTCGCATTATCTAGCCAATACTCCCAATGGTGAGGATTACGACCTTTGTGATGAAGCCATCCCATGGAATAACCTTTTACCTCTTTTTCTCTATTGATCGGGCTTCTATTTCCTTGGAAATAACGTACTCCCGCAATAAATTCTACCGGTGTATATTTTGAAAGATCATGTTTGAGGCCCTGACGATAAAGTCCACATCGAAAACAAAGCTTCATAACTCTCCATTTGTGTATCGTAATTGTTTTGAAATGTCCCCATAAATTATGCATGATCTCATCCTTTCTAATCTATTCTATTTTATCACGGCTTCCAAAAAGCGCAAATCACAAATGCCCTTATGAAATGCAAAAAGGCACAAAACTTTGATATATTGTTTTATGCCATGTTATTGTTGATTCAATTATCGTATAAAATGAATCCGATCTTTTAGATTAAATGAAGCAATCTCTTCATAATAGGTGCTCTGATCTTTTTCACCTTTTTCAATCACATGCTCTATCACACCATCTCTAAGAAATAAAACTTTTTGAGAATAACTAGCTACCATAGAGTCATGTGTGACCATCATGATGGTCACATTCTTTTCCGAATTCATTTTCTGCATGATTTCCAGAACATCATGTGCATTGGTTGAATCTAGGTTACCAGATGGCTCATCCGCAAACAAAATACTTGGCTGATGAACCATTGCTCTTGCAATCGCAGTTCTTTGACATTGTCCTCCACTACAATCATTTGGTAACTTATCTTTAACCTCGTTGATATTTAAAGAATCTAAATATTCCTGTATTTTAGTTTCGATCATCTCTTTTTTTCCCTTTTGTAAAGCCAGTGGTAAGGCTAAATTATCATAAATCGATAAGGAATCGATGAGATTAAAATTTTGGAATACATAACCGATATGACCTCTTCTGAAACGACTGATTTCATTTTCTCCCATCTTACTGATGTTTATATCATTGATTTCCACAATTCCAGAGGTGATCGTATCCAGCCCACTTAATACATTTAATAATGTTGATTTTCCTGAGCCACTTGGTCCCATGATACTAATAAATTCTCCGGCATTTACTTGTAGGCTAACATCATTTAAAGCCTTTACTTCATTTTCTTTTCCTTTATTGTAAATTTTATATACGTTTTTAGCTTCTAGTACGCTCATATTAATTCCTCCTGTTCAATACTGCTCGAAATGGCAACTCACATATTTTTTCACATAAGATAACAAAGAAAGGTAACGTGATAAAGATGATCGCAATCAACATCTTATCTACATTTTCATAAATCATAAACTTCACAGCAGCGATACCTACCAATACAAACGGTAGTAGAAAAATCAATATAAAGTACCATCGTTGTTCGCTTTTAATCAAATGAATCAACATTGAGTTATCATAACCAAGAGAGCTTAAAGTCTGATATTGTTTACTACGAGCACTTGCGAAAGAGCTCATATTGTTGTAAATGCATAACATCATCATGGAAATCATTAAGATAAAAGATAATGAAATAAATGTCATCGTTAATGAGGAATCAGAATTACTACATAACAAAATGCTTAATAGCATCATAGATATTGATATCATTTTTGTCAGCATTCCATTCTCTTTCACCAATGTCACAAGGTTTGCATATAGCATACTTTTCACAGCATCGTAACGTTTTCTTGTCTGTAGCTTTTGAAAGATCATAGGTAGGATAGAATGAAAGATCCCGCTGATGCCAAACATTGCGATAACCATATATAAAATATATAGGGGCAAAACCGGTGGGATGATCAAGATCATACCCAATGGTAAAAAATAACCAACCAAAGAAAAGATTTTTTTACCGGGTACGATATCTTCCGCTTGCATGGAAGATACAGATTTTATAAGCTCAAATTTGTTTGTTCGGTATACATAACCAATATCACATAGCCATAGGAAAAATATCATGACGATAATGATGAGAAATCCCAAAAGATAAGATGTCATATCATATGAGAATATTGATATTTCTATAGGTGAAACCTGATTCATACATAAATTGATCAGCGGAAGCCCAATGAAGGAAACCATGATACCAAAGAATATTGCGGCAAGCATGCAGATGAAATGCTGAATTGCGAAAAATTTAGTGATATCTAATAAGCTGGCTCCCGACATTGCCAGAATACTTAATGTCCTTTTCTGATTTTTTAAATACGTTTCATTCGCAAAGAACACAAGTGCAATTGCAACTGCGATGATAGACATTGACATCAAAAACAAATACATGATAGGTAACTCACTACTTTCTATCATTTCCTTTGCTAAATCACCTTTCAACCCTAAGGTCGGATTGCTCATATAATGCGAAAAGATGATAGATACAGCACATGCTAATGTAAGATTCATAATTAAAAAATAATACTTTTTCTTCTCATTTTTCATAGAGGTAATCGCCAATTTACCTATATTCATAAAAACCTCCTCCTTTATCTGCTGCCATTATACAGTCTTTCTGAAACAAGATGAGGATCACTCACATAAGAGGTTTCTTTTTATACATAAACGGAACATAATATTTTATTTTTCATTTATTATTCACACAACTATCACATTCATGTTGTATAGTATACATACAGGCAGATGAACTGCTTGTAGAATCTAATTGGTAATGGAAGAAAGTTTCCCCATCCCTATAAAAATCAAAAACTATCATGTTTACAATATGACTTCCATTACCTACCTTCATGCTAGACTCTCATTCCTCATGAGAGTCATTTTTTTGTTTTAATCATCGTTATGATGATGTTAGGTAAGAATGAATATGTTATAATGGAAATAACTAGTAAAAGAGGTGCAAGGCTATGATAGAAGAAACCTTAACAGAATTAAAAATATATTATAAGCAAGCTTTGCATTCTGATAAGCATTACGCTTTGATGAATATGAATATAAAGAAATTTCGTTACTTAAATTATGCTTATGGGAAAGAAGCCGCAGATCAGATGCTTCAAGTTGTTGAACAATTTCTTTGTGACTTTATAAAAGAAGATGGTATAGCGAAACAAATATATGCGGATGATTATGTGATGATCGTAACCTATGAAACAGCTCAACAGCTAGAAAAGAAATGGTTATATGATATCGTCGATGCTATTTTTGAAATTGATCATCCGATTCTATATCATAATATTTATACATCTTTCGGTATCTTCCTCATGGACACAAAAGATGTTCCTTTTGAGGAAGCATGCGAAAAAGCACAGTTTAGTCGTATCATGTGTGAAAGTCTAAAACGAAGAGCATTTAGCTACGAGTTTTATAATCAAAAACTGTATGATGACTATATGAATGCTTGTTACTTGGAGGAATACAGTGCTAAGGCTAGAGAAAAAGGCTTTTATCAAGTTTACATTCAGCCTAAAGTTGATTTAAAAACAAGAGAGATTACAGGAGGAGAAGCACTTCTTCGACTATTTGATCAAGGAGAACTCATCCCTGTATCTAAGTTTCTGCCAATGTTAAACAAGAACGGCTATATCCGTATGATCGATCTTCAAGTATTCGAAACAGTACTTAAAGAAATTCAAACAAGATTACAACTAGGTAAGCCTATGGTCAGAATCAGTTTCAATATTTCTAACTCCTTTTTCTATGATGAATTTATTATCCAGGATTATCGTAATGTCCTTGAAAAATATGATGTAGATCGAAGCTACTTAGAATTAGAGTTTATGGAAAACATCAGCACCAATGAAGAAAAGATGAAAGAACATATCCGTTCTTTCCATGAAATGGGCTTTTATTGTTCTTTAGATGATTTCGGAAACGGTTTTTCTAATTTCAATCTTTTAAAGGATAGTAATCTAGATGTAATCAAAATTGATCGTTGTTTCTTTCAAGAGAAATTAAGCGAAGATGCCAAAGAAATATTAAGAACCATCATTCATTTAATTAAAATCTTAGGTATGGAGGTCATCGCAGAAGGTGTAGAAAGGAAAGAAGATATAGACTTTCTATCAACGATTGATTGTGATGCCGTTCAAGGATTCTATTTCTATAAACCAATGCCAATGAAAGACTTTTTTGATTTAATTGACCAAACAAAAACACGTCAAGATTCTTAATGACGTGTTTTTATTTGTTATGTTTACGTTTCTTCATAAACGCCTGTAGAGGTATATATAAGATACAAATAATCACGATCAAAGGTATCATGATACTGAATGGACCATTGAATTTATCTAGATAGCCTTGTATAAAAATATATAATACGATGATCGGTAAAATATAAGATATGTAAAATTTTAATGCTTTCGGGAATTTTAAACCTTTTCCTGTATTAGCTTCTTCAATAAAATGATCCCATCCCCATCCATAACGAAAGGTACAGAATAATAGATATAATAAAGAACCCAAAGGAAGTAAATTATTAGAAACGATAAAGTCTTCCAAATCCTGTATTGTGGTTCCTTCTCCCAATGGTTGAAGAAAACTTAATAGATTAAACCCTAGTGCACAAGGTAAGGATAATACTAAAATGGCGATAAAATTAACGGATACCGCTTTTTTTCTTGTCCATCCAAGATCCATCGCAAAAGCAACGATGTTTTCAAAAACTGCAATGATAGTAGTTAGTGCCGCAAAGGACATGAAAAGGAAAAATAACGTTCCCCATAGCCTTCCTCCAGGCATTACATTAAAGACATTCGGCAGGGTCACAAAGACCAATCCCGGTCCACTTCCCGCATCCACATGAAAAGCAAAACATGCAGGAAAAATGATCAATCCGGCAACAAATGCAACCAATGTATCTAAGATACTGACATTCAAGCTTTCTCCAAGCAAGCTATGATCTTTTCCGATATAACTTCCAAATACAGCTAAGGCTCCAATCCCTAAACTTAACGTAAAAAACGCTTGACCCATAGCCGCAAACACCGAATTCCAAATTCCATTTTCTAACATTTTACTAAAATCAGGAATCAAATAAAATTTTAATCCTTCCATCGCATTTGGTAAAGTTACACTTCTTATTACCAAGACGATCATAACAACAAACAAACAGCTCATCATATATTTGCTTATTTTTTCCACACCATTTTGAAGTCCTTTACTACACACAACAAATCCAATGATAGTAATAGCGACCATCCAAAATAAATTTTCATAGGGACTTGATAACATATCATCAAAGCCTTGTGTAACTGCTTGTGTTGCTTTACCGCTAAAATCTCCGGCTGCCATTTTCATACAATAATTTAACATCCATCCACCAACTGTGGTGTAAAACATCATTAACAAATAATTTCCGCCCATACAAACATATTTGATCAAATGCCATTTGGTTCCTTTTGGTTCTAAAACATCAAAGGATTTTGCGGATGATTTCTGTGATGCCCTACCAACAGAAAACTCCATAACCATTATCGGTAAACCAAGAATCACCAAAAACACCAGATATAGCAACACAAATGCTGCTCCTCCATATTGACCTGTAATATAAGGAAATCTCCATACATTTCCTAACCCCACTGCACAGCCTGCAGAAATTAAGATAAACCCAATACGAGAGGAAAATTTCTCTCTTTTCATATACTCACTCCACTCTTTACCAATTTATTTTAAATTGGAAGGTTAATGATGTCAAACGTATTTGTATTTCTTTTCATGAATCACATGTGAAAAGTTAAATTCCACCGAAACAACAAAGCATAAAGTTTTTTTACTCAACGTGATTTAAATGATCCTTCTGGTTTAAAAAACGAAAAAAATT
>NZ_JBEQZJ010000015.1:0-77987 GCF_045223415.1 Hoskinsella mucinilytica
TATGGAAAGCTTTCCATAATATTTTACTTTCTATAAATAAAAATAAAAAAAGGCTTTATCCATTTAGGTAAAGCCCTACTTGTTTTCCTTAACTATTTTACGAATTGAATCATAAGAAAGCCCAAAGCGATTGGATAATTCAATCATGTTGACTCCGTTCAAATATAATTCTACTATATTTTGATTACGTTGTTCATAATATTTTTTAGAACCACTTTTACTTCCCCATGGTTTTTTCTTCTCTGATGAAGGAACATATAACAATTTTCCTCCTGCATAAGCTGAGAGCTCTTTTAATAGTTCTTTAGGAAGCACATCTGCTGCATTGACATATTTCATTCATGTATTCCTTCCTTTACTTAAAGTCATTAAATAAAGTGCAGAATCAGCAGATAATGCAACTATTCTTTATCCCATACAGATCGTTGCATTACTACTATTCTGCATGGGGAAATTCACTATCTGAACTATTCATATTTTTAATGTTCATTACATAGACACCTCCTGTTTTTATATAATATTTATTAATAATCCTTGTATAGTATAGCAAAGTAATCATGAAAAATCTATGACTCTTTGATAAAGGATAATTACTTTGCCATAACTAAAATACAAGAGGACAAAGAAAATCTTACATTATGGCATGTATATTCCATTATTATTAATTTATGATTAAAAAAAAGAATATCGCATCATAAAAAAGTACTAAATTATAAAGTTAAAATTTGAAATGGATTATAAAATATTTAATATAAGGTATATTTCATACATTTTTTCTGAAATCACTTTAGATCATTTCAATATAAATACGATTTGATATAATATATTTGTCATATAAAGGGATGCAGATCATTCTGCTGAAGGGAGTAAATAAATGAAAAAATTAATGGTTTTTGCATGTGCAGCATTATTGCTTGCTGGATGTGGATCTTCAAAGGAAGAGGAAGTCAAAAAAGAGTCAAAAACTTGTTCAATTGAAGAAGCAGGTATGGGAATGGCAATTAAAATGGATGCAGAGGATGATGTCATTAAAAATATTGAAATGACGATCACGATGCCTTCAACATTAACCGGAATTGATGCTTCTACATTAAGCGAAGAAGATCTAAAGGAAGCAGGAAAAGCAGGACTTGCGAATATCGGTGTAGAAGAAGGAACAGAAGGAGTCACAGCAACGTTTAAGGCTAAGGATAAAGACTTAGAAATGACGGTAGGATTTGATTTAAAGAAAACAGATGCTGAGATATTAAAACAAATGGGAGTATCTGAAGAAATAACAGACTCTAAGTTAAGTGACGCAGTAAAAGGAGCTAGTTCTGAAGGATTTACTTGTAAATAAGTGTTTAATGTAACAATAACAGCAATCTTTATGGTTGCTGTTTCTGTTTTCTGTGTAAAATGTAGACATCTGATGGTATGATGCTTTACAATAGATTTTTATAGGAGGGATTTCATTGAAAAAGCTATTCCTTGTGATAACCATATTGTTTTTATTTGGTTGTAGCACAGAAGAAACAGAAGTAGTAAAAGAAACAAAAACTTGTAAAACACAGAGTCAAGGAAATCAAATAGAAATGTTGATGAATGCAGAAAATGATGTGATTCAAACAATTAACATTAGATATCTTATGCCTGAAAAAAATATAGGGATCAATGCCTCTGAACTTTCAGAAGAAGAAATAGAGAATGCAGGCGATTCTATCTTAACACAGCTTGGGGTTAAGGAAAGTGATGAGGGGATTCAGGTTGAAGTAAGCGCTAAAAAGAAAGATCTATTAATTGAAATCAGCTTTGATTTAT
Source organism: Hoskinsella mucinilytica (assembly GCF_045223415.1). Lineage (NCBI taxonomy): Bacteria > Bacillati > Bacillota > Erysipelotrichia > Erysipelotrichales > Erysipelotrichaceae > Hoskinsella > Hoskinsella mucinilytica. Next base: position 1,801 of record NZ_JBEQZJ010000015.1, read on the forward strand.
CCAAAGCAGATACATCTGTATTAGAAGTTTTTGGGGTAAGTGGAAATCCGGAAAATGTAAAGTTAAGTGATACCGTTCAACATGCTCAACAAAGTCAAACACTTTCCTTTACATGTCAATAAACAGGAGGCATCTATGACAAAGATTCGTAATGAAGCAAGGATAAAAAATCCTTTGGTAACAGCAGTCCGTGGGCAACTTGAACAACGAGCATCTTGGTTATATCTATTATGCGATGAGGCATCTAAAAAAGGCATTGATCCTAAAGAAATCGGACCTGCCGCTATCAAACGTTGTGGTCTTGCGCAAGGAAAAGAGCTTGTCACAAAGGGAAATACGATCAGTTTAAAGGGACTAAGAAAAACGTTATTTACCAAACCAGCACAATGGATGTTTGAAATGAAAGTACAAAATTGTAGTGATGATCAACTGGAAATCCATTTTCATTATTGTCCATTGGTCAAAGCATGGCAAAAAGCAGGATGTAGTGATGAAGAAATCGCAATGTACTGTGATATCGCAATGTGTGGAGATCGTGGTATTGGTGAAGCATATGGATGTAAACTTGATTTAAAGAAAACCATCGCCAATGGAGATGATATCTGTCATCTACGCTATTATAGAGATAAGAAATAACATAGAAATAACAAAAAGACGACTTCCATCGGAGACGATCTTTCGGGATCGTTTTTTCTTTTTGTATGAAAGTTTCAGACTTTTGAAAAGGAATCCTTTTTTGAACGTGATATAATCAAACTAAATGTGAAAAGGAGGATACGACGATGTTTCCAAAAGAATTTTTATGGGGTGGCGCAACTGCTGCCAATCAATATGAAGGTGGTTTTGCGGACGGTGGTAAAGGTGTTAATACCTCAGATGTATTAACTGCAGGATCTCATACAACACCACGACAAATGACATGGATAAATCCTACGACAGGTGAAACCGGCAGCACCGGTATGGGCTTTGGCTCACCAATGGAACTTCCAGAAGGCGCAATTCCCGCTGTGATTGAAGATACCTATTATCCAAGTCATGTTGCAACAGATTTTTATCATCATTATAAAGAAGATATCGCATTGATGGGAGAGATGGGATTTAAAACCTTTCGATTAAGTATGAACTGGGCACGTATTTTTCCTAATGGAGATGATGATGTCGCAAATGAAGAAGGATTGGCATTTTATGATGCTGTTTTTGATGAATGTAAAAAATATGATATTGAACCATTGGTGACTTTATCTCATTATGAAACACCATTACATTTGACTGTGAAATACGGAGGATGGAAAAGTAGAAAGTTGATTCCTTTATTTGAGAAATATGCCAAAACGGTAATGTCTCATTATAAAGGCAAAGTAAAATACTGGTTGACATTCAATGAGATCAATATGATGCAATGGGGTTGTTTTATGGCAGGTGGATTGATTGATTCCAGTGAACAGGCCAAGGCGCAAGGGGCTCATAATCAATTTGTGGCTTCTGCATTGACGGTCAAAGCAGCTCATGAAATCAGTGAAGATATCCAAGTAGGGCAAATGCTTGCTTATCAGCCAATGTATGCTTATACTTGTGATCCTGCTGATCAATTAATGGTGATGGAACAGGCACATGGGACACTATGGTTTTCTGATGTACAAACCGGTGGAAAATACCCAAGCTATAAATTAAAAGAATATGAAAGAAAAGGTATCGTATTAGATACAGAACCGGAAGACTTTCAACTTTTGGAAACGTACCCGGCTGATTTCTTATCTTTCTCTTGTTATGGTTCTAGCACCTTCACTACACATGAAGATGCTATAGAAGGCGGTGGGAACTTAATGATGGGAATTAAGAATCCATATTTAAATACCAATGCATGGGGATGGGCAACGGATCCTGCTTGTTTAAGACTTGCGTTAAATACTTTATATGAACGATATCATAAACCACTATGGATCGTAGAAAATGGTATCGGTTGGGATGATAAAAAGGAAGCAGATGGCAGTGTTCATGATTCTTATCGAATTGAATACCTTCGTCAAAATATCCAGTCTATGGATGATGCAATTAATCTAGATGGTGTTGATTTGATGGGTTATACTATGTGGGGTTGTATTGATTTGGTATCTGCAGGTACCGGAGAAATGAAAAAACGTTATGGATTTGTTTATGTTGATCGTGATGATGCCGGAAACGGAAGTTTAGAAAGAAGTAGAAAAGATTCGTTCTATTGGTATAAGAAGGTTATCGCTACTCAAGGACAGGATCTTCAATGATACGTTTATTCGCATGTGATTTAGATGGAACCTTGTTGAATCAAGATCATGAAAGTGATGAGATCATTCTAGAGGCGGTGGATCAGGTATTAGAATCCGGTAGACAATTTGCAATTGCGACTGGAAGACATATGCATATCAATCAAATCAAAAAGCTTGGAATGCATGATCGAGCTATCTATACGATTTGTATGAATGGCTCATTGATCATGGATCAAAATCAAAACATCATTTATCAAAAGAGTGTGAACCAAGATTTTTTACATGAGATGTTAACACGATTTCCAAAGATTGACTTTGAATGTATCGGAATGAATCACACCTATATGCGTACCTCTAAGGAAGATCATATCAAACAATTTGAACAAAGAAGTATTTGGAAAAAGGTACTGAAGAAGCCGGATATCTCTGAGTTTTTAAAAGATTGCAGATTCAATCAATCAAATGAGGATATTCTCCAACATGAAATTATGAAAGTCAACTGTCGTGTAGAAGATAGATATCAACATGATCAATTAATGAATTATATTCATGAACATCGGGATATCGTGGTGAATGCTCCTTTTGATGAAGGAATCTTTGAGATCACAGACAAAGCTGTCAATAAAGGGGAAGCTGTTGCAAGGCTCGCACAGTTACTTCATATTCAAGATAATGAAGTAGCGGTATATGGTGATGGTGGTAATGATATAGAAATGTTGAAACGTTTTAAATATGCCTATGCCACAGCAAATGCAAGTGAAGCCGCTAAACAGGCAGCCGGTAATGTCATTGGCCATTGTGATGAACATGGGGTACCAAAGCATATCCTTCAGATTATAAAAAATTAGATTATGATCGAATATCATAACATTATGTATGGTATGCGATTTTTTCTATTCTTAAAAAATTATTTGCGTTGCATTGGTGCAACGAAAAATGCAACGAAAGTTTATTCGTTGCACTTTGATAGATATTACGATAAGTAAAAAGTCTAAATAAGCATATTTTTCAGCTATTAAGAGATGAAAACTATCATCGTATATTAAGATATTATGCGTTTTTCTATTCCTAAAGAAGCATTTGCGTTGTATGAATGCAACCTAAAATGCAACGAATGTATAATGTGTTTTTCAGATTACATTACATTGAAAATTTGGAACAGGAATAAAAAGGATCAATGAATCCTATCATAAAAATCTTACAAAACCTGTTTATCGCATTTTTGAAAATTCTATTTTGGTGATTTTACCGATTTTAGATGGTGATTTAGACTTAAATGATGATGAGGAAATGATTGTAACCTATTTGCGTGGCAACAAAGCTTTGACTAGAGTGCAACTTGATCAATTAACTGGTTTTAATAAGGCAAAAACAGTAAGGATATTAAATCAATTGTTAAAGAGAAATATCATTCGAAAAACAGGTAAAGGAAAGATAACAAAATATTTGGTATAGTTATTTCGTTGTTACACATATAAATTTATTGTACAGAATCATAAGCCAAAAGCAAAGAAAAGTAAAACATTTCTTGGAATGATGAGAATTTTGTTGATAAGATTTCTTGGAATGATGATAATTTGTGCAAAAAAAATTGTTGGATTTATGAAATGATGCTAAAGTGATACAATGGAACTGAAAAGGAAGGTTTATCAGAATCTACTGGATTGGAAAAGAAAAAAGGGTAGAACTGCTATGCTGATTGAAGGTGCTAGAAGAGTAGGTAAGTCTTATATCGCAAAGAAATTTGCGGAAAATGAATATCAAAGTTATATTTTAATTGACTTCAGTAAAGCTGATGAGGATATCAAAGATTTATTTGTATATGATCTCATGGAAAGGGGATGTTCATGGAAAACTATGTAGCACAGACTTTGGCTTTTCAAAAACATAAGCTGTATTTCTATAGTCAATATGATAAAGAAAATGTGAAAAATCGTATGGAAATAGATTTCCTTATCACAAGGGAAAAAAGATATGCCCAATAGAAGTAAAATCATTAAATTATAAAGCACATAGTTTCATTGATAAATTTAGAACAAAATTCAATAAGAAAATTGGACAGAGCTATATCATTTATACCAAAGATTTGAAGCAAGAAGATGATATCTTGTGCTTGCCTATCTATATGACGATGTTCTTATAAGGAAATAGATAATATATAAGAGAGTAAGAAAAAGGTTATATATGTCATTTTAGCATATATAACCTTTTGTGATATAAAATGGTCTTCCTCTTTCTTATAGGAACTTATCCAATTCTTTTTCGATTTCCTCAACTTTTTTTACTTTTGAATGCTCAATGATTTTACCTCTTGTGACAACCATTTCAATGTTACGTAGTGCAGTTAGATCATCTAAAGGATTTTTCTTAGTCACAATAAAATCTGCACATTTCCCAGTTTCTATCGTTCCTGTAAAACGCCCGATACCAGCGATATCTTTATTATCTTCAATATCTATCTGTTTTCTTTCTGCGAAAAAGAATTATTTCTTATCACTGTTTTCTTTTGTTCTTTATTCAATTTCGCAAATCTATCTCTCTATTTCATCTTTCTTTTGATAGAGATTTCCAACCAATTCATCATAAAGCGCCATATATCGATCTTGAGAATTTAAACAGGTATCCATTAAATATCCTTTTTCACTGGAGTATTCTTTTAAACCTCTATAATAAAAACTCTTATGAATATCTTCAATGATAAAAGGAACGATATCATGTTTTAAGCATTCTTTGAACATGATCATTCTGCCTACTCGACCATTTCCGTCCTGAAAACCATGAATGCTTTCAAAGCGATAATGAAAATCAACGATATCTTCAAACTCAATTTTTTTCTTTGCATGATACTCATTCAGCAGTTTTGTCATCACTTTTTCCACATCTTCAGGAGCTACTGTTTCAGTATGATCACCAATGATATTGGGCAAAAGCTTCCAGTCACCAACACGGAACCATTCAAGTTCAGCATCATTGCTACCGTTTTTTAGAATTTCATGAAACTTCTTCATGAGATCCGTATCCAGTTCATCGTCACAGTGATCAAGCATATAATCAAACAACCTGAAATGATTATGTGTTTCAATAATATCATTATATCTTATCGCTTCTCCTTGATTTGGCAGGATAGTATTTGTTTCAAAAATCATTCTTGTCTGCTCTTGTGTCAATCTGCTTCCTTCTATATGATTGGAATTATATGCAAAGCTCACCTGCGTCAAGTGATAAAGGTTGCCCTTCATTTTTATCTTTTTTTGCTCTCGCAATGCTCTTTTCACATCGTACTTTTTCTCTGCCATATTGGTTCCTCATTTCTGTGTTTAAAACTCCTTACTATTATACCAATTTCTTTTTATATATGCATTAAAATAACGTTATTTACAGTCACTCCTATCCGGTTTCTTTTTTTGCGACAGGCAATTCAATTCTGCAATATTGATTTCATCCTTTTTTTTGGTCTAAACAACATAATTCACAGGATACTGGGCAGGCCCATATGCTGATCTCTGTTATCAAAAATATCACTCACGCTATGTTTCGATTTGATTCTCTCATAAGTATTTCACAATGATCTTCTAAAAGGTCTACATCCGAAGTAACTTTTCAAAATATATGTAGAATACGCTTTCATAATGGGCTATAATGAGGTAAAGAAAGTTAGATATCTATGATTTTGGCTACTAACTAATGAGGAGTGATAAGAATGAAATACATTTTATTAGATACAAATATGATTATTTATCGAGAAGGAGAAAAAAAATTAAGCCAAAACATACAATTGTTGTCTAGATTATTATTAGATTCAACACAATATAAATTATGTATTCATCCTTTATCAAAAAAAGAGTTGCTCGGATACAAAGATGAAGAAAAAAGAGAAACTATATTGTCTAAAATAAATGTTTATCCTATTTTGGAGAATCCACCTTATGCAAGTGAAGAGTTTTGCAATAAATGTGGAAAGAATAAAGGGCAAAATAACTATATTGATAATTGTATGATATATGCCGTTTATAAAAATTGCGTTTCTTATTTACTTACAAACGATCAAGGAATACACAAAAAAGCAAAAAAACTTTTTTTAAGTAAGAAAGTTTTAACTATTGAAGAAGGTATAGAGCTATTATCAAAAGATAAAATGGAGGTTTATACTAACACTCCTGTTTTTATTCAAGAAAAATACCTATACACAATTGATACCGATAATGATTTTTTTGATTCTCTAAGGAAAGATTATAAGGACTTCGATATATGGTTAAATAAAAAAAAGCAAACTCATAGCAAAGCATATGTGACCTATCTTGATAACGACCAAAAGAAAATCGGGGCTTTTCTTATGCTGAAAAATGAAGATGAATCTGAACAGTATGAAGATTTCGAAAAAAAATTTAAGCCTGGTAAAAGAATCAAAATATCTACATTTAAGGTTATTGATAATGGAAAAGGTATTGGAGAAGCGTTTATCAAGCTAATTATTGATCGTGCATTGAAACTAAATATTGACGAAATCTATGTTACTGCATTTGAAAAACAAGAACGGCTGACAACACTATTTGCTGAATACGGCTTCGTTTTCTATACTAGAAAAAAAACAAAAGGTGGTCATAATGATGTGGAGTTAGAAAATGTTTATCTGAAAAATCTATTTAAAGGGATTACTGAATATCCTGTGATTTATTATTTGAATCAACAAGTTTATTTAATACCTATACAACCTGAATTTTCTAAAAGATTGTTTTATGATGCTTTTGAGTACCATCAGATAAGCTTGTTTGACTTAAACGGTGCATCAACTTGTAGTAATGTTATCAAAAAGGTTTATATTTCAAAGGCTAGAATTAAGGGAATTCATAAAGATGATATTTTACTATTTTATTTTAGTAATGAAAAGCAAGAACTAGCGGTTGTAGGTGTCGTAGATGAAGTATTTAAGGCAAATGAGATAGATACTTATGAGAATTTTCAAAGAATTGTGAAAAGACGTACAGTATATGAAACGTCATATTTGAAAGAGGCATATGAGAAAGGATATTTGATTATTTTATTTGAATACTTTCTAGACCTGCAAGAACATGTATCACTTGATAAAGCAGTATCAGAAGGGTTGATAAAGGGTGCACCGCAATCTATACAAAAAATGGAAAAAGAAAAATTCAAAAAATTAGTAAGATTAAGTAGAAGTGAAAAACAAATTCTAATATAATAATAGAAGAAAGAGAGGGATTCATCATGTGTAAAGTCTTGTTGCCAATAAAACCAGTTTATGCGTATCAAATTCTAAACGGAAAAAAGAAATTTGAATATAGAAAACGAAAGTTTAAGCGAGAGAATGTTGAAAGCATTGTTATTTATGCAACTTCTCCTGTGAAAAAAATCATAGGCGAAGTGCAATTGAAACAAGTGATAGAAGATACCCCATATCATATATGGGAAGCAACCCATGAATATGGTGGAATAGATAAAAATGATTATGATGAATACTTTAAAGACAAGACGATTGCGGTTGCATATGGATTAGGGACGATACATCCATATAGGGAAGAAAAAGAATTAGCTGATATTGATATTGATTATTACCCTCAGTCTTATGTATATCTATAATGGATCATAGTTCTAGCAATGATGACTTTTATCCTAAGAAATGTAAAATATACTTGTAATAAAAGAGGAAGTTTAGTACAATATCTATGTATTGACGAAACGCTTGTATATATGCCGTAATATGGACGGCAAGTTTCTAGCCGCTAACCGTAAATCTGCGGGCTACAAGCAAACAATTACTCTTTCTTTTTGTTCGGAGGCGTACTTGTTTGCATATGCAGGCAGGTACGTCTTTATTATTATAGGAGGGTCTTACTTATGGTCTTAAGAAGATGCGCTATATTAATACAAAAATTTAACTGTTTTTAGTGTACATATTGGTTTGAAAACGATATGTATTTTTTTATTTTTACAGGAGGAGAAAAACATGAGTGAAAACAGAAAACCAGTCGTAAGTATCGTCATGGGAAGCCGCAGTGACTTGCCAACTATGGAAAATTGCTTTAACCAGCTAAAGGAATTTGATATTCCATTTGAAGCACATGCATTAAGTGCACATCGTACACCGGATGAAGTCATTAAGCTGAGTGAAGGCGCAAAACAACGTGGAATCAAAGTCATCATCGCAGCTGCAGGTGGTGCTGCACATTTAGGTGGTGTCGTTGCTAGCTCAACAACCTTGCCTGTGATTGGGGTTCCGATTCAGACAAGTGCACTTGGTGGTATGGATTCCTTATTGTCTACGGTTCAAATGCCGGGTGGAATCCCTGTTGCAACTGTTGCAATCGGAAAAGCAGGCGCAAAAAATGCTGCTATTCTTGCAGCCCAGATGATTGCGTTAAGTGATGAAAGTGTCGCAGAAAAGTTAGATGCATTCAAAAAATCTATGGCAGATAAAGTTAAAGCTGATTCTGTAATCGAAGTTGAATAACATACTGGAAAGGTGAAGAAGATGGACTATCGTGTATTTGTAAAGAAAAAAGAAGCGTTTCAAGTAGAAGCTCAGTCAATGTTTCATGAACTGAAGCAGAACCTGAATCTGAATGGATTAACAGGTGTAAAACTGTATAACGTGTATGATGTTTTCCATGGGGATGACCATGATATGGCATTACTAAAGGAAAAGGTGTTAAGTGAAGTTGTGACCGACGAAGTATATGATACAATCGATTTATCTGATCAAACATATATTGCTTATGAATGTTTACCTGGTCAGTATGATCAGCGTGCAGATAGTGCACAACAATGTTTAATGCTGTTAAATAACAAACAAGATGTAGTGATCAAAAGCGGACGTATTGTTGTCTTAGAGGGTGAAGTAAGTGATGCTGAAATTATCAGTATCAAAAAGTATTTGATCAACCCTGTAGAAATGAGAGAAAAAGATTTACAGGTTCTTGGTTATGAAGAAGACGTTGAAATCGAACCGGTTCCGATGATCGAAGGATTCTGTGCTATGGATGATGTTGCTTTACAGTCATTGATGGACAAGGAAGGTCTAGCAATGACACTTGCTGATCTAAAACACGTACAACAATATTTCAAGCAAGAAGAACAACGTGATCTTACAATGACAGAGCTTAAGGTATTGGATACTTATTGGTCAGATCATTGTCGTCATACAACATTTGAGACGATTCTACAAAGTGTTAATTTTGAGGCCGGTTCTTTACAGGAAACGATACAGAAATCTTATGAATTATATTTGAAATTAAGAAATGAAGTACATGGTGGCAAGAAAGTCATGACATTAATGGATATGGCTACCATTGCCGGTAAATATCTACGTAAGAATGGTAAGTTAGACGATATGGAAGTCAGTGATGAAATCAATGCATGTTCTATTGAAATCACTGTAGATGTAGATGGTGAGGAACAACAATGGTTGTTGATGTTCAAGAATGAAACACATAATCACCCTACGGAAATTGAACCATTCGGTGGTGCAAGTACATGTATCGGTGGTGCAATTCGTGACCCATTATCAGGTAGAAGCTATGTTTATCAAGCAATGCGTATCACTGGGGCGGGAGATATTACAAAAGATATTAAGGAAGCACTTCCTAATAAATTACCTCAATCAAGAATTTCTAAGGGAGCAGCAGCCGGTTATTCTTCTTATGGAAATCAGATCGGACTTGCGACAACTTATGTAAAAGAAATCTTTCATGATGGATATGTAGCGAAACGTATGGAAGTCGGTGCTGTAATTGGTGCTACACCAAAAGAAAACGTTATTCGTAAATCTCCTGAAAAGGGTGATATCGTCGTATTGATCGGTGGAGCTACCGGAAGAGATGGTGTTGGTGGAGCTACCGGTTCTAGTAAGGAACATAATGATACATCTCTAACAAAATGTTCTAGTGAGGTGCAAAAAGGAAATGCGCCTATGGAAAGAAGATTACAGCGTTTATTCCGTAATCCAGAAGCAACTCGTTTGATCAAGAAAGCCAATGACTTTGGTGCCGGTGGTGTCAGCGTAGCGGTTGGTGAACTTGCAGATGGATTACGAATTGATTTGGATAAGGTACCTGTGAAATATAATGGGTTATCAGGAACAGAACTTGCGATTTCCGAATCACAAGAGCGTATGGCTGTATTGATCGAAGCAGATCAATTTGAAGCGTTTAAACAGTTAGCCTATGAAGAAAACTTGGATAGTGTGATTGTTGCTGAAGTTACCGATGAAAATCGTTTGATCATGAGCTTCCATGGGAAAGAAATTGTAAATATTTCCCGTGATTTCTTAAATACAAATGGTGTACGTGGATTACAGGATGTCTTGATCAAAGAAGGCTTGGTAGATCAAGATCCATTTAAGGCAACGGTGGATAATATCAAGGATGATTTGAAACAGCCGAATGTTGCTTCTCAAATCGGTTTAGCGGAAATGTTTGATGCATCCATTGGGAAATCAACGGTATTGATGCCATTCGGTGGAAAATATCAGTTGACGGAAACAGAAGGTAGTGTACAAAAGCTTCCGGTATTCGGTTTTACCAATACATGTTCTATTATGACACATGGATATAACCCTGAAGTATCTTTATATTCTCCATATTTAGGCGCTGCTTATTCTGTTGTTGAGGCATTGGCAAGAGTGACTGCACTTGGTGGTAACTGGGCTACTTGTCGATTGACCAATCAAGAATACTTTGAACGTTTACATAACGATCCTGAAAAATGGGGCAAACCAACACAAGCATTGTTAGGATTGATCGAAGCAGAAATGGCATTTGAAACACCTGCAATCGGTGGTAAAGACTCTATGTCCGGTACCTTTAATGAAATCTGTGTTCCACCTACATTGATCACTTTTGCGGTAACAACCGATACAACTGATCATATAATTTCTTCAGAGTTGAAGAAAGCAGGTCATAAATTATACCTTGTAAAACACACACCAAAAGAACACATGGTTCCTGATTATGAACAATTAAAGAATAATTTCAATCTTGTTCGTAAACATATATTAAACAAGGATATCGTATCGGCGTCTACAGTGAAATTCGGTGGTATTGCGGAAGCTTTATGTAAAATGAGTTTTGGTAATAAACTAGGCGTAGATGTAACGAGTGATGAAGATATGTTCTCTATTTCTATCGGATCTATCGTCGTAGAATCTGTTGGTTCATTAGATGAAGAAAACTTCATTTACTTAGGTACTGTAACAGATAACGCTATGATCCATATCAATGAAGAGACCATCGCAATCGAAGAAGCATTACATGTATGGTATGCACGTTATCACAAGATCTATCCTATGATCGTTGATCATGATGGTAAGAAGATCGATACTCCAGAGTATCATAGTAAAGAAATGATCAAGGCAAAGAAAACATATGAAAAACCAAAAGTTATCATTCCGGTATTCCCTGGGCAAAACTGTGAATACGACACAAAACAGCAATTTGAGCGTGCCGGTGCAGAAGCGGAAATTTATGTTTTCAATAACTTAAATGTAGAAAGCATTGAGCGTTCTTTAAATGAATTAAGTGAAAAAATTGCAACAGCTCAGATTTTAATGGTTGTGGGTGGATTCTCTAGTGGAGATGAACCGGATGGTAGTGGTAAATTTATCGCTAACGTATTAAGCAATCCGAAAGTAAATGCAGCAGTACAAACACTGTTGGCTAATGATGGATTGATTCTTGGTATCTGTAATGGATTCCAGGCATTGATCAAATCAGGTTTATTACCTTATGGTGATATCGAAAGTCTGAATGCAGATTCTCCTACATTGTTTAGAAATAATATCAATCGTCACGTTTCACATATTGCATCTACAAAAATTACCAGCAATAAATCACCATGGCTTTCAAGCTTTGAACCGGGAGCATGTCATAGTGTAGCTATGTCACATGGAGAAGGTAAATTTGTCGCAAGCGATGAAGTTATCGCAAGCTTATTCGAGAATGGGCAGGTCGCAACGCAGTATGTTGATTTAGATGGTGATCCTACGATGAATGGAGCATACAATATCAATGGAAGTTCTTGCGCAATCGAAGGTATCACAAGTCCTGATGGAAGAATTTTCGGTAAGATGGGACACAGTGAACGTTATGAAGATGGTCTTTATAAGAACATTGATGGTGATAAACTGCAAAATATCTTCAAGAATGGTGTAGATTACTTTAAAAAATAAGACGCAAAGGGGGTAAATCATATGGATTTACAAGTATATTTGCCTTATATCGTTGGTGCTATCGTCATTATCCTATTGATTTTGATCGTTACGATAGGATATGTGAAAGCACCACCTGATACCGCATATATTATTTCCGGTTTAAGAAAGAAGATCATTGTGGGAAAGGCTAGCATTAAGATTCCATTTCTAGAACGTTTAGATAAGTTAAGCTTAAAATTGATTCCAATCGATGTAAAAACAAGCAGTATGGTGCCTACGGCAGATTATATCAATATTCAAGTAGATGCCGCAGTCAATGTGAAGGTTGGTACCGATGGCAATAAGTTAGAGCTTGCGGCGCAGAACTTTTTGAATCAGACTTCTGATTATATGGCCAGAGTTGCCAGAGAGGTCTTAGAAGGTAATATGCGTGAAATTGTTGGGCGTATGCGTTTAGAGGAAATGGTATCTGATCGTCAAAAGTTTGCGGAGTTGGTAAAAGAAAATGCGATGCCAGATCTTGCGGCTATGGGATTGAATATCGTTAGCTTCAATGTACAAAACTTCACGGATGCCAATGGTGTCATTGATGATCTTGGTATTGATAATATTTCACAGATCAAAAAGAAAGCTGCCATTGCGAAAGCAGAGGCAGATAAAGAGATTGCGGTGGCAAAAGCTGATGCGGATCGACAGGCAAATGATGCAAGAGTTATCGCTGAGCGAGAAATAGCAATCAAAAACAATGATTTAGCAATGCAAAAAGCGGAGTTAAAACAGATTGCGGATATGAAACAGGCAACAGCAGATGCCGCATATCAGATCGAACAAGAGAACCAACGTAAAACAATCGAAGTTACAACAGCGGATGCGGATATCGCCAAACAAGAACGTGAGGTCTTATTGAAGGCGAAGGAAGTTGAAGTAAAAGAAAAGGCTTTGGAAGCAGAAGTAAAGAAACAAGCAGAAGCTGAAAAGTTTGCGAAACAACAAAAAGCAGATGCTGAATTGTATACAAGACAGAAAGAAGCAGAAGCGAAGCGTTTTGAAATTCAACAGGAAGCAGAAGCTCAAAAATCAAAAGCAGATGCTGATCGATACAGTAGAGAACGAGAAGCACAAGGTATTCAATTGGTCGGTGAAGCAGAAGCGGAGGCCATTCGAGCAAAAGGTATTGCGGAAGCAGAGGCTATGGATAAAAAAGCAGAAGCTTATCAGAAATATACCGGAGCTGCCGTTGCGGAAATGTTAATCAAAGTGTTACCTGAAGTTGCCGGAAAGATTGCAGAGCCGCTATCTAAGATCGATAAGATTACAGTGATTGGCGGAAATGAAGGCACAGCCATTGATCCTGTGGCCGGAAATGTTCCGGGTGTAATGACAAAGCTATTTGAATCCATGAAAGAAACTACCGGTATTGATCTAGGTGAAATCGTAAAAGCAAACACCTATGATGCAAAGGTCACAAGAAATGTGAATCTATCCGGTATCCCTAGCGGAGAAACCAATGTGTATGTTTCACCTGAAACTGTGAAAAAAGAAACGGTACAACCAAAAGTTGGGGAAGTAAAAAAAGAAGTGAAACCGGAAACAACAGAAAAACAGCCAACACAAGACAAAAAAGAAAAAATGTCTTGGGAAGATTAAGCTTGAAAAGGAGAATAAAAACAAGATGAGTGATAAATATAGAGAAGCTGGCGTTGATTTAGAGGCAGGTTATGAATCTGTCAGATTGATCAAGAGTCATGTCGCAAGAACAAAAATCAAAGGTGCTATGGATTCCATCGGTGCCTTTGGTGGTATGTTTGATCTTTCTACTTTAGGATTGAAAGAACCAGTATTGGTTAGTGGTACAGATGGTGTTGGTACAAAACTGATGGTAGCTTTTGAAATGGATAAACATGATACTGTCGGTATTGATGCTGTCGCAATGTGTGTGAATGATGTATTGGTTCAAGGGGCTGCCCCAATCTTCTTCTTGGATTATTTGGCAGTCGGAAAAAATGAACCCAAAAAGATCGAACAATTGGTCAAAGGTGTTGCGGATGGCTGTGTACAGTCAGAATGTGCGCTAATTGGTGGAGAAACAGCAGAAATGCCGGATATGTATGATGTGAAACATTATGATATCGCCGGTTTCTGTGTCGGAGCTGTAGAAAAAAGTAAGTTATTAGATGGCCAAAAAATCGAAGCAGGAAATGTTTTGATCGGTTTACCAAGTTCCGGTGTACATTCAAACGGATTCTCTTTGATCCGTAAGATCTTACTAAAAGATGCAAAATTAGATTTACATAAAGAATATGATGAAATCGGTGGAGAAAAGCTTGGAAATGTATTGCTTACACCAACAAAGATTTATGTAAAAGCAATCAAACACTTATTGGATAAGGTTGAAATCAAAGGAATGAGTCACATTACCGGTGGTGGATTCTATGAAAATGTACCAAGAATGTTGAAAGAAGGACAAGGTGTTGTGATCGATACCAATGCATATCCGAAAAAACCGATCTTCGACATGATTGCGAAATATGGTGAAGTACCTATGGAAGAAATGTGCAACGTATTTAACATGGGAATCGGCTTTATGATGGCAGTTGATAAGGCAGATGTAGAAAAAGTAATGAGCTTATTAGCTGAAATCAACGAAGAAAGTTATGTGATCGGTGAAGTAACCAATAGTGGAAAGGTTGAAGTGAAATGGTAAACATTGCCATTTTCGCCAGTGGAAATGGGTCCAATTTTGAGAATCTTGTGAATAAGATCAACGATGGAACCATTCAAAATACAACATGTAAAGTCTTGATCGTAGATAAGGAACATGCTTATGCGATAGAAAGAGCAAAGCGTTTAGGCATTCCTTATCGTTATGTTGATCCTAAAGCTTATGGTGGAAAAGCCGGATATGAAACAGAAATCATGCATACTTTGAAAGAATATCATGTGGATCTCATCGTGCTAGCTGGATATATGCGTTTTATCGGAGAGGTTTTATTGAAAAACTATCCCAACGGTATTATCAATCTTCATCCTGCCTATTTGCCTGCTTTTCCGGGGGCACATAGTATCCAGGATGCATATGAAGCGAAAGCGGAATTCACAGGTGTTACTGTTCATTATGTAGATGAGGGTGTTGATACCGGTGAAATTATTCGACAAGAAAAAATCATCATTGATCCAACTTGGTCTTTAGAAACCTTAGAAGAACATGTGCATGCCCTAGAGTATACCTTGTTTCCTGAGGTGGTAGCGCAATTAAGCTGTGAATTAAACAAAGAGAAAGAGTAGGTAAGTTATCATGAAAAGAGCATTGGTAAGTGTATCAGATAAAGCCAATCTTGTAGAATTCGTTTCAGGGCTTGTAAAGCTTGGTTATGAAATTATCTCTACAGGAGGTACTAAAAAAACACTGGATGCTGCCGGCATTCAGACCATCGGAATTTCTGATGTTACAGGATTTCCTGAAATCATGGATGGTAGAGTAAAAACATTACATCCTAAAGTACATGGAGCATTGCTTTGTGTACGTGATAATCCTGACCATGTAAAACAGATTCAGGAATTAGGAATTGAATACATTGACTTGGTTTGTGTCAATTTGTATCCTTTTAAACAGACGGTACAAAAACCAGGTGTCAGTCATGAAGAAATCATAGAAAACATCGATATCGGTGGTCCTAGTATGTTACGTAGTGCTTCTAAGAATTATAAATTTATTCCGGTTATCTGTGATCCAAATGATTATGAAGCAGTATTAAAAGAATTAAATGAAAACGGCGAAACCTGCCCAATAACTCGTGAATATCTAGCTGCGAAGGTCTTCCGTCACACTGCACAATATGATGCAATGATTGCACAATATCTAACACAACGTACAGGAGAAAAATATCCTGAAAAGTTGACGTTGACTTTTGATAAAGTACAAGAGCTTCGTTATGGCGAAAATCCTCACCAAAGTGCTGCCTTCTATAAAGGAATGCATCCTCAATATTCACTTGCGAATGCAAAACAGTTACATGGGAAAGAATTAAGTTATAATAATATTCAAGATGGAAATGCCGCAATTGAGATCTTAAAGGATTTTGCGGGCAAACCTGCGGCAGTAGGCTTAAAACATATGAATCCATGTGGTGTCGGTATCGGTAATACCATTGAAGAAGCTTGGGATAAAGCTTATGAAGCTGACCCTGTTTCTATCTTCGGTGGAATCGTTGCGTTTAATGAACCGGTAAATTTGGCGGTAGCTGAGAAATTAGCAAATATCTTCTTGGAAATCATCATTGCGCCTTCTTTTGATGAGGATGCATTTGAGGTATTATCAAAGAAGAAAAATATTCGTTTGATGACATTGGATACTACACTTCCTGTAGATACTACCTATAAATTTACAAATGTAAATGATGGATTATTGGTACAGGATATAGATGATAAAAAAATCGAAGAAGATGATTTACGTTGTGTAACCAATCGTAAACCAACAGCTGAAGAAATGGAGCAGTTGTTATTTGCATGGAAGGTCGTAAAACATGTAAAATCGAATGCGATCGTTTTAGCAAAAGACAATATGACCATCGGTGTTGGTGCCGGACAGATGAATCGTGTCGGTGCCGCTAAGATTGCGATTGAACAAGCAGGTGAAAAAGCAAAAGGTGCTGTAATGTCCTCTGATGCTTTCTTCCCAATGCCGGATACAGTAGAAGAAGCTGTAAAGGCAGGAGTTACTGCAATTATTCAACCAGGTGGATCCATCAAAGATCAATTATCAGTTGACGTATGTAACGAACATGGCATTGCTATGGTATATACGGGTTGTAGACATTTTAAACATTAAAAGAAGATAGATAAGACAGTTATTATGACTGCTTATCTATCTTTTCTTGTACAACCGTTTCATTTAATTGTTTGATTACCGTTTGATCTAGTTTTTTTAACTCCTCCTCAGGTACTTCTTTCATTGTTTTATATGTCTTTGGAAATAGCTCACCTTGAACATATCCTTGGATATAGACCCCATCAACTTCCATGGTATAGTTGACACTGATCAATTGCATATCTTTATTTTCAAATTTTCCCGTAGATGTTTCTTTTAATTCATTATCATTAAATAAAGTATATATCATCATGACTCTGTTGTTTCTATATTCCAATTCTTTATCCATTCGATCAATATCTTTTCGTTTTCCTACAACAACTTCATCCAATTTCTTTGTGCTAAAAGTGACATTTTTATATGATATTCCATATACGGTTCCAAATCCGTTTTTAATGATTCCATAGAATTCATCATCTTCAGAATATTGTATGAATGAACTTACTAACTCATCTTTTGGCAATGTTCCTGACATAACTTTGATATCAATGTCATTCATATCATTTATAAGTCCAATACCTAATACGATAACTATAAACAAAGCAAACAATGACCATAAAATTTTTTTCATTCAATCACACCCTTTCCTCTATCAAATCATATGTTATGTAATTTAGCAGAACAAAGATATCGCTTTCATTACCTATTATATTATATCATTATTGACATAACTATTTAATATTAAATTGAATATAATTAAAAAACCTCTTTTTTGTTTTCTAAGGAAAATATTCTTCTTTTATAATGCAACTTCTATCAAATTATGGTACTCTAGTATAGATAACATTGTATGATGGATTCGTGAAGCAGACAATCATTAAAAGACTCTCATTCTTGGCATTTATAATTAAGTATAAAGGGGATTACGTAAGATGATATTAACTGAAGTCAAGCTACTATTGAAAGCAAGAACAAGTCAAATTGTATTTTTATTTTTGTTGTTTTCATCTATGATGGTAATGGCTGATGTAATACGTGATGAATCACAGATACAAACCTACGATATGTTCATGGAATCAATCAAACAAACTGTTTATATCGAAGAAAACCAATTAGAAAGTAGTCTACAAGAATACAATGCGGTAAAAAACATGGGTTTGGAAGCAGATACCAAAGCAAAAAAAATGAAAGTTAACCTAATGCAACAACAATATGAAGAAGGAATGAATACTTACAATCAGATTCTTTCGTTAAAACGAGATGATACAGAAACAATTAATCAAATTTGGAGTAAATATCTAGTACGTAGACAATTGAGGATGAGCTTGTTATTTGGCACGACAGAGTTTCATGATGAGAATCCGCTTAAGATATTTTCACAAGAAATAACAGAATATCCGGAAATTTTTGATTCATTTGATGTATCCTTCTTTGATTATGATGTGTATACAAGTATGGATTACACGTATGGATCACATGATATGTTTCAAAAACATAATGAATACGAAAATCGAATCAGTATGTTAAGAGCTGCTATTTATACATATGAACATGAGATACCAGTAGCTGTCTATGATCTTAGAGGACCGGAACTATTTCATTTAAGATTGTTTACCAAAGATACATTGTTCGGTGTCGGTTCCCTTTTAAGTGCTTTTTTATTTTTCTTTCTTCACAGTTATCATTTTCGTTCTTTGAACATGGATCAATATTATATGGCATTGCCTATGAAAAAAGGTAAAGTGTATCAGAGTCATATGTTAAGTAGTTTACTTACTTTTCTGATTCTTTATCTAGTAGCGTATGCCTTACCTTGGGTTATTTTGGCACTACGATATGGAGTATCATGGATGAATTATCCTGCGATTATCGATGCAAACTTATTAACATCTTATCAAGGCGCAACCAATCAACTTAGTGATGGGGTTTATGGTATGACTCCTTTTGTTTCAACTAATCCAGGACCTGATCTAACCTTTTATCCTACATTGGAAGCAAATATTCAAGTAATTCCTTATGGTATGAGCATGATGATTGTCTTGTTATGTACTATGTTTCAGATTCTTTGTATCTCGATTAGTTGTACCTATTTGGTTTTTATGATCCGAAAAAGAATGATATTAACGATGACAATGATTTGTTTATTGATGCTTTTGGCAGTGACTAGAGTAAGTTTTATTCCCATACTCAGTTACATTCCGCTCTTGTATCCATCTGCAATTTATCTTTTGAATGCAGGACATGGAATAGGCATCATTGCATTATGCCTTATATCTATATCTTGGAGCTTTTTGTTATTGTATCTTGGTAGTAAACAAAGTAATCATCAGGATTATGCGGAGGATTAATATGGAACATATCTTAGAAATTAAACACTTAACGAAAAAGATAAAGAGTAAAACGATTTTAAAAGATATCAATATCAAAATAAAAGAGCAGGAAATTATAGGCCTAGTAGGCCCTAATGGCGCAGGAAAAAGCACATTAATGAAGTGCATAGCCAGTATTTATTTGCCTACTCAAGGTAGTATAAAAATTCTAGATAAAGATGTAAACCATGAGCATGCGCAAGCTATGCAAAGTCTAGGTATATGTATTGAACAACCGGCATTATTTCCATATCTAACAGGGCACGATCATTTTCAGTTAATTGCGAAATATAAAAAAGTGAGTAAAGAGAAAATTAAAGAATTAGAGGAGTTCTCTAATTTAGGAGATAAACTAAACGATAAAACCAAAACATATTCTATGGGAATGAAACAGAGAATGGCATTGTCTTTAGCATTAATGAATGATCCGAAATTGATCATTTTGGACGAACCTACCAATGGATTAGATCCACAATCAGTATTTGAATTAAGAAAGCAATTACTACAAATTAAGGAAAAAGGATCAAGTATCGTATTGTCAAGTCATACGTTGAGAGAAATAGAAAAGATTGCAGATCGTATCATTTTCATTGATCAAGGAAGAGTGATGAAAGAAATTAAAACAGCGGATATCGCACAAGTAAATCAAATTTATACCTTTTTTGTATCCGATGTACCAATCGCAATCAAAGTGCTGAATTCACTAGATGATTGCAAGCTGATTGAACAAAAGGAAGATAGTTTCACCTATTGTTTTGTTTCAAATGCTGCTTTTTCTAAAGCGTTAACTGCGCTTACAAAACATACAGATATTCTGTCAATCTATCATAGAGATGATGGACTTGAATCTTTTTATCAAACACTTTATGAGGGAAAAAGCTATGATTGAATTAATGAAAATTGAATTTGATAGACTAAAAAGAAAACTACTAATAACTGTTGGTTTATGTGTTTTATTTGCTGTGTCTATCTTTTTCATTCAATTTGAACATGTAAATGATTTATTTCCTAAAGAAAGAATTCAACAAATAGAACAAGCAATGAACTCTTATCATATTGAATTAAATAGGATCAATAAATTAAAGGATACAAGCCAAACAACGCAGGATTATAGAATATTTTTGGAACAACAGCTCTCTGATCTAAGCATGCTTAAAATATACTATAAAGATGAACAAAAAATGGAAGAGCGAAATGAGCTAGAAGGAATCATTGATATGCAATTATATCATTCATTAGAAGAAGGAATGAGTTTTGATCGTATGATTTTACGTGATAACAAAGAAGATGTGGAACAGCGTGTTTTATTATATCAAACATACCAAGAAAAAGGTATGAAACAAAAGCAATGGGAAACAACACCTACTTTAATGTACACATTATCTTGCGCATTAGATGGCTTTACTCCCTTTATGATAGGATTATGTATCATCCTTATTCTTTTCTCCTGCACTATATGGGCAGAAGATTTTGAATACCGAATTCACTATTTTCTATATACATCACCTTATAGAAAAGAACATATCTATTGGGCAAGATGTATTGTATATTTAGGTTCTATCATATTGTTATTAATTATCTCGCTATGTTCACTATGTCTGCCGGCATTTATTCTACATGGAATTGGAACGAATGAATTTGTGACTATAACTAGGGATTTTGTATCCTTACACCTTATGGCACCAGAATTAAACGCTGTTATACCTATCATCTATAAGGTCGCTTCTGAAGGTATCTTGTTGTTGCTGTATATGTTTTGTTTCTTTGCATTCATTCAATTACTATCTATTTTGGTAAAGGGGAAGATGGAAAGTATAATGTATATTCTTACCATCTTTATGTTAAATATTTTTTTGTTTCAATATATGGCACAAGATTTCCTATTATTATCACAATTCGGGATTACAACGATGCATTTTACATTAATTTTTAAGTGCATATTAATGACGCTATGTGGTGTTATATTTCTTAAAATGAGTGAATTCATATTTCTACGATATGATGGTTAATTATCATAATAATAAAAGAGATTCCTTTATTTAAATGAGATTTTGATCTAGGAATCTCTTTTCATGTAAATTTCTGAATGATCACGTTTTGTAATTAGTAAAAAACAGGAAATGTAGGAAATTATATTAGATGTTTAAAATCACCAAAAGATAATTATTTCTTATTTCGATGTAAAGTAATATGTTCATATATAGCCTTTATCATAAGAATTAATCCAAATATAATAAGTAGTATAGATAGAAAGTATAAGGCTTTTAATTTATGATAGGCTAAAAACATATTAAATGTAAGATTTTGAACTATTAGAAATGCTTTGCTTATTCTTATGATTAAATATATGATAGATCCTACAAAAAATGTCATTAAACCTATTTCATAGCTTTTTTTATGCATGTTGTCACCTTCTTTTTTTATCCTGTTTTAAAGTTTTTTTAGTTTAATATATATCACTTTAACAATAGAATTCTTTTATACAACATATAAATATGCATAAAAATCACCTTCTCACTCTTCAACTTTATTATAGCTTTATTACTTATTATTGTAAATAATTAAATGGGGCGTGATTGAACAAAATAGCATATTTCATTTATTGCGATTTCTTACAGATTGCTATCATCAAATCGTCATTGGATCGTAATAAAAATTTAATAATATCTAGGATGGGAAGTGTTAAACTTTTCTATGGGTGATGAAAAATGAATAGAACGATTGGATGCTTTGCGGTAATAGAAGATAAGGATCATAAAATCCTAGTTGTGAAAAGAAACGATGTTCCTTTATGGGATTTGCCAGGAGGAAAAAAAGATAAGGGTGAAACATTGGAAGAATGTGTCATTAGAGAAGTGAAAGAAGAAACGGGTTTAGAGATAGAGATTGATTATTTGATTGGCGAATTTCAAAGACCGAAAGCCAATGATATACAGTATGTTTATGCATGTAGAAGAGTTTATGGTGATGTTATAGAGCGAGGCGAAGAAACAAAGAAGTTGAAATATATTAGTCCGTTTCTTTTACCGATTTGGATGGTACCAAACAGAAAAAAACAAATTATGTGCTATCGAAGAGGTAATATAGATGTTAGGCAGATATTGAAAGATCACCATGTATTTTTTGTCTTACAGAAATTAATGAAAAGTAAATGGTGTGGTACGACTAGATAAAATGACAAACTTGAATAACTTTTTGGTTGTTATCATTGCAATTTTATGTGACTTGTATATAATTAAAACGTACTAAAGGGGTAAATACCATGGAAAAAAATAAAACGGTCTATGTAACAGGGCATAGGCATCCGGATACAGATTCAATTGTATCGGCGATAGCTTATGCACAATTTAAAGAAAGAAAAGGTATCCATGCAATTCCTTGCCGTTTAGGAGAGGTAAATGCAGAAACAAAATATCTATTAGAGAGGTTTCGATTTGAAGAGCCTATGCTGTTTGAGGACGCAAGAGCTACACTTGATGAAATTGAGATCGATGATCCGATTACGATACCACCGACAACAACCATCAAGGAAGCATTAGAGCTTATGACAACGGAAAATAAACAGTCTTTTGGTGTTGTGAATCCTCAAGGAAAGCTGATGGGTATGGTTACCAGATCAGATGTTGCGACCATAGGTTTGGGAGATACTGCAATGTCTATCAAACTATTGAAAGAAACACCAACAGAATATATTGCCAAAACAATCAACGGTGAGGTTCTTTATGATGATCCTAAGCGTCATTTTGATGGAAAGGTCAGTATCATTGCGATTGCGGAAACAAGACTTCGAAACTATGATTTAAAAAATCGTATGGTTATTGTAGGAAATGATCAGGATGCACAGATTACTGCGATAGCAAAGGGCGCCGGTATGTTGGTCGTGGTATGGACAGAAGAAGTTGCTGAAGAAGTATTGGAAATGGCGAAACAGTATCATTGCCCTATTGTAAAATCAGGTCATGGAACTATGAATACGACACGTTATTTATTCTTTGCGCCTCCTGTGAAATTGATCATGAAGACAGATTTGGTCAGCTTCAATATCAATCAGTTTGTGGATGAAGTTGGTAAAAAAATGTTGAAGTCAAGATATCGTAGTTATCCTGTTGTAGACGATGATAATAAACTTTGCGGTTATGTTTCTCGTTACCATATTTTGAATCAACACAATAAAAAAGTAATACTGGTGGATCATAACGAATATTCCCAATCTGTGAAAAGCATAGAAAAAGCGGATCTTTTGGAAGTTATCGATCATCATCGTGTAAGTGATATCGCCACAAATCGACCTATCTTTTTCCGTAATGAAATCATCGGAAGTACAGCAGCCATTGTGACTTCTATTTATATGGAAAATCAAATGAGTATATCCAAAGAGTTAGCCGGATTGTTGCTTGGTGCGATTTTATCGGATACATTAAAGTTTAAATCGCCGACAACTACCGAAAAGGATATGGGTATGGCAAAGGTATTGGCGGATATCGCAGGGCTTGACATCGATCAGTTTGCGAAAGAGATTTTTAAGGTCAGCAGTAATATTTCCAATAAAACGATGGAAGAGCTTTTAAATCAAGATATCAAACGTTTTGAGATAGATGGTAAGGCGGTAGCTATTGCACAGATTATCGCATATCAGGTATCAGAAGCACGAGATATTGAAAAGGAATTAAAGGTTGCGATGGAGTCCTTTGTCCAACAAAAGGCTTTGGATCTTCTGGTTGTTGCGTTTACAAGTATCATGGAAAATGGCTCTATCTTCTTTGCGGCAGGTGAATTGGAAAAGACGGTTGTTGAAGCATTTCCGGATAAGCTTGGAGAAACACATAGCTTTCAAGAAGATGTGTTATCTAGAAAAAACCAGATCGTTCCTTTACTATCAAGAGCGATTATCAATTCTGTACAATAAAGATATCAGACGGCATAGGGTTAAGCCGTCTTTTTTTGCGTATTTTAGACAGTGATTTCTATTATTTTTCTAAATAGTATACAGAGAAAAAGAAACATGCTATCATGTGAGAGAAAGAGACGACAAAACCTTTGTAGAACATGAATGCGAGGTAAAACAAAATGACGAAAACAAAAACAAAAGCAAAAGTTGAAGAAAAAGAATATTCAGAGTCAAAATATCGTTGGCACTTATGCCGGTATGAGTTAAATCAATATGCATGGATGGGTTGTAAGAATCCAAGAAATATGGCGAAGAAAAAAGATAAGCCTAAATAATAATGTAGGTTGCTGATAGATTGATGTATCAGCTTTTTTTATTAAAATAAAGAGCTTCTATTGACAGTGAAGTGTATTAGTGCCATAATACAGTTGAAGGAGGTGGTATGATGATATCCTTTCACTCATTGGTTCTTCATAAAAAGGAACCTGTATATTTACAAATTTGTCGCTATATCAAACAAAGGATCCTGATGCAAGAAATTAAGGATTATGAAGAGCTTCCAAGTCGTAGAGAATTGGCGATGCAGCTATCCATCAATCCGAATACGGTACAAAAGGCATATAAGCTATTAGAAGAAGAACATATCATACGTACCATCAGCAATGTAAAAAGTGTGATCGTTGTAAATGAGGAAATCATAGAAAGTATAAGAAGTGAATTTGTTGAATCAGATATCAAAGAATTTATTCAGAATTGTAAAAATAGTGGTATGACTTTTCAAAAGGTCATTGAATTGCTTACGAAATATTGGGATGAATAATTTTTAATGTCAGATGAGTGTATTATGCACGTAATACAGAAAGGAGATTGTTTATGAAAGGGATCTTTATGATAATGGAACAGACCTGTGGGGAATATAGAAAGATGTTATGTGGTTGTTATTTCGTGTTGTTTTTCATTCAATGCTTGTTAGGATACATGTTTTATACCCCATTTTCTCAACAAAATGCAATCATATATTATCTTCCAATTTTGGTTGCCTTCTTCTTTGTGAATCGTATTCATGCAAAACGATTAAACGTTTTACGGTCAAATGGTGCTTTTCATCGTATCAGATTACTTCCTATGAATCCTTCCTCTTTTGCTTGGAGTGAATTATTGTTTACAGGTATCTCTTATGCAATGATCGTATTTGTTCAACAAATGGTAATGCTTGTTATTTTTATGATGAACCGCATCGATTATCAAACGACAAACCATGCTTTTCTTATTTATGCATTAAGCAATGAAGCATCTATCTTCTTTACGCCTCATTCTTTAACGCAATTGGTAGCATTCCTACTTTGGTTTGTGGCATTGATCGTTGTATTTACGCAAATGCATCTTGCCATGGCATACGATCAGTGGATCGGTCGCTCTATTCTATATCTTGTTGCTTATGTAGGAGTATGCTTCTTGCTAAATACCCTTTCCCTTTTACTGACATCCGTATTGGTCTTCATCATCATGGTCATATCCTTTCTTAACTTAAGAAGCATCACTGGTGTTGGGAGGTGGCGTTCATGAAAAAGATAAAATGGTTTATTATGATTTGTTGTCTGCTTTGTGTGGTTGCTTCTGCTGGTTACTTTTATATGTATCGATCACAGGAATTTCCTTTGGTAGATATCTTAGGCAATCGTTTAGAATTAAAAGATGTGACTATAAAGTTTACGATGCAAATAGATAAGAATTATGTGAATGTACGCTTAGATGATGCGAAGCTTACGTATGATGTTGAAAAGAGTATCAAAGATATTTTTGAAACATCAATGATAACGGAAGAAAGTATGTATATTTATCCGAATTATGAGCGTGTATTAGAACCTTGTGGGGAATGGAAAAGAACAGATGATGATTTAAATGAAACAGAATATTCACAAGAAAGAACCATTCAAGGAGCTAAAATCAACGGTTACTATGCTAGTTTACAAAAAAAAGATAGCTCAATTATATGGGTGCCAAAAGCCTATTCGGGGTTTATTCCCATTGAGTTTGAAGAATATTCTAATGAAAAAAAACAATATAAACAATGTAGAATCATGACAAAGCAAGGTGCTGAAGTTGCCATGGGAGATCTTTGTATAGGTGTAGATCTTGTGTCAGAAGATGAAGAATTCCATTATACCGGAGAACATCAGATTCAAGTTAATGAATCCGAATATTACTTTGTACCTGAAAGAAAAAAAGATACCAAAGGCGATAATTTTATCTTTCATATCTATGTAAAAGATGAAGAATTACTTAGTGAAAAGGTAACCATGTTACCAAAGGATCAACAAGAAGAAGCTATCTATGGTATCCAAGATCATATTTATATCATAGTAGAAAAAAACAATGACCATTATCTACAAAAATATGATAAACAAGGAAAATTGATCAAAGAAATTCAGATGCCAACCAAACAAGCGGATATCAGTGCTTTCATTAAGATCAAT
Source organism: Hoskinsella mucinilytica (assembly GCF_045223415.1). Taxonomy (NCBI): domain Bacteria; kingdom Bacillati; phylum Bacillota; class Erysipelotrichia; order Erysipelotrichales; family Erysipelotrichaceae; genus Hoskinsella; species Hoskinsella mucinilytica. The sequence continues at coordinate 28,750 of NZ_JBEQZJ010000015.1, forward strand.
GATCATTATATGAATGTGTTTTTACAAGATAAATGTTATGTAATCGATGTAGAGCAAATGAAGCTTATCGATGAAGAACCTATCGATGTCAATGATAGATATATCGTTGATTGCTTCTATCAAGATCATAAGTTATATACGTTATATGACGAATTTCGATCCGATGGCGTAGTGTCCATTCAGGTTCAAAAGCAACAACAAACATTGTATGAAGGAGAAGTATATTTATATCGCCGGTTAAATCAAAATAGTGATATGAATGTTATGTATCATTATGCTGAATTTCAGCGATAAGTAAGAAGGGAGGAAACAACTGTATGAAGGATATCATTGTCATAATGGAACAAACTTGTCAAAAATCAATCAAAAAATTATGTTGTATTTATGTTTGTTATGCATTTCTTTTATGCTTGATGACATATATCTTTGGAATGAAAAATGGTTATGAAATCTTATTTCTTTATCTACCGATCGGAATCATTTCAGGAGTACATCAAAGACGAATAAAAGAGATGATCGGTAATGGTGCTTATGATCGTATTCGTTTATTACCTGTGAAAAGGAATGCTTATTTCATCAGTGAATTGATCTTTGTAATGGTTTCTTGGTTGCCTATCTTCTCCATATTATATCTGATTTGGTTTTTGTATGGTACCTATATTCAGACAGGCTATGTGGACGTTATCAATCAGTTTTTCTTCTTGACACTCTCCTGTGATGTCATGACGATAGTTGCACCTTATCAGTTATCCGGATTATGTGCCTTTATAAGCATTCTTTGTTTGTTGAGCATGGTGGTTGTATTTAATGCGTTTACTACCCTTGCATGGAATTATCAGAAATGGGCATTGATCAATGGTTTGATGGGATTTCTTCTGGTATTGTTTTTGATATCCATGAAAAAACAAGTGTCGGGAATTGCTCTGTGCTGGATCTTCATACTCGTGGATTACACGTTGTTATGTCTTTGGTTCGGGGTTAGGAGAAAGCGAACATGAAAAAGACAATATGCTTTATGGTGGCTAGTGTATTGATATGGGTTGGAGGATATGGAGCATATGTTTACATGTATCAACATGCAGACTTTAAGATACGGACGATACAAGGGGATGATGCTATATTAGAAGAGATCGGAATACAGCTGCAATATAGGAGTAATGATTCTTATGTTTCTACGCTCATTCAAAAGAATGATACAAGGTATCAAATCGATAATCAAACAAAGAGTAGTGAGGGAAATCGAGTATATGAACATTATGACTATGATACAAAAGATGCAAGGGAATGGATCATAGAGGAACAACAATTAGAAGGTTGTGAAACGCATCATCGTCGCTTGGATCACGTTCAAATAAACTATGAGATACTTTTCACGGAAGATCGATCCGAGGTTCTTTTACATACAGGACTAAGTGATTTTAGTAAAGAGGAATATACTTATATAGAAACAGCAACTGTTTGTGAAGGTGATGTACAAGTATCCAATGAGATCAAGCGAGTGGATGCATTGGAAAATGATTATGATCTTGCTTTCGATCAATTGCTTGCGCAATATGACAGTAAACATTATTACTTCGTACCTTATGCGCCAACTAAAACCAAAGGAACACGCTATCTGTACCAATTAACAAAGGATGAGGATACGTGGAAAGTCGAAGAGTTAAATGAATTATCTGAAACGCAAGAAATGATCGAATGTTTTGTGATAGAAAGACGTATTCTGGTGTTATCAAAAGATGAAAAACATCTCTATGTGACTTGTTATGATACAACAGGAGATGAGCTTTCCACAACGACCATAGATACCATATTACCAAAAGGAATGCGCTTTTATCAACAAGGGGCATACCTTATGTGGAAAACCGATTCTACGTTATATGTGTTTGACGGGGATGAGATGAAGCTTATGACACAGATACCATTAGATGCTAGTCTTCTCGAGAAAGAACTTGGCTATACTTTCATTCCTTATATGAAGAATGAAACGCTTTGGATCGGAAGCTTAGAGTATACAAATGATGGAAGAGAGTATGCAAGAGTACAAGCATGGAAACAGGAAACGAAACGATATGAAGGAACGATAGATTTTTTGAAGTCCGGTCCATCTGCAACAGATATGCGTAGACCATACTTGATAGAAATCGGCTTTCAATGATAAACACGAGAGGATGAGGGTTATGTGGAATGCAATAAAATATGCAATCAAGGCATGTTGGCCAATGGAACTAGGGATACTCATCGTTTCCTTATGTTTCTTGGCTATACAGAAACGGGCGTTTTTTGGTCTTACCTATGAACAAAACAACTTGATAGATATCACCTTTCCTATGAAGTCTTGGATGTTTATAGGGTTCCTGCTCAGTGGGTGCTTAGCAGTTTGTGTCATTATGCAGTATTTAAATTTTTCCGTAAGTAAAGTCAGGCTGATGCTGATGCGTGATCATAGGGTAGAATTCATGTTTGGATATATCTTCCTTGTCTTTGTCATCTTTCTTCTATGTTATATGATGTTATCTTACTTATTGAAAGAAGGATTATATGAAATGATATCTTACGGTAATCCCAAAGCTAGTGAAGCATGGAAAAACATGGTATTTCAAGATGTAATCACCCATGATGAGTTGTCCCTTATTCTTGTTATGAATTTACGTAATACAGGAAGAATGTTGCTTTGGCTGTTTAGCTTATCACTGTGGACCAATGCGTGTGCAGTAAGCCAGCTTCTACGAAAGAGAGGTTGGTTAGATATGATCGTGATAAGTACCATCTTACCTTTGGTGATCAGTATCTTCCATTGGAGTCAGATACCGATTTCTATCTTATTATGTATTGGTTATATCTGGTATATTGATCGCTGTTGGAATCAAACATGGATATAGGAAAGGGGTGAATGAAATGAAAGATGTTTCTTTGTTTCTAGAACAAAATTGCAAGAAAAGTGTAAAACAGCTGATCATCATTTATGGGATCGCTATCATCTTGTTTGGATTTTCTTTTCTCTTGAACGAGGTGAATCAAGGGATCCATGCAATCTTTTTGATCATAAGTTTAGCAATCATTGCGAAGGTCAATCATGATCGTCTAAAGGATATGGTTGCCAATGGTGCCTTGACAAGACTTCGCTTGTTGCCGGTAAAAAGAGCAGCCTTTTGTGTGAGTGAAATATTATTTTGTACCATATCTTATATGGGGATATTCGTATGTTTATATCTTGCTTGGTTTGCGTATACTGCGTTTTATCTTCCTCAAATGCAAGGAAACATGTTTCTGTTTACTACATGGTCTTATACCGTATTGGATTTCCTGTTTTCATTGGATGTTTTACATATTATGATCTTGCTTCTCTATTTACTGACGTTAGGGATCAATACCGTAGGTGGTTCATTGTGCAGTGCTATGAAAAGAAAAGATATATCTGTATATAGCTCTATCTGCTTCTCTTATTGGATCATCTTTAATGTGACAAACGTTACTTTGGTTTGGTCATTGATTGTGTGTGGATTGATGTTACTTGTCATGGCGTATTCTCTCTTTTATATCAACCGATATCTAAGACTGATCAGAAAGTAGGTGAGGACATGAAAAAAGTAGGTATCTTCTTGTTGGCAATCTTGTTACTATTTATCGGTAGTTTGATATATGTTAACCAAAGGTCTTTAGATGTAACCTTTGATTTGATCAATCACGTAGGATCAAGTGAGATCTTAAAACCAATTCGTGCGGAATTTTCTTATGGTATTTCAAGACATAAAATCGAATTTCGTATTGAACAGGGGAAACTACAATATCAAATAGATACACAAGATCCACTATATTCCTTACCATTTACATATGAATATCAGGATGCTGATGCAAATGATGCTGAAGGTACCATACAATATCGTGATGGGGATGAGAAGGCGTATTTGTCAGAAGATGTAAATTGGGAATCTATTTATGATAAATGTGATATCAATAAAACTGAGCTTGATAGTGTAGATATCGTTTATCAGTTTCAATCTTGGATACAGTATACTTATCAATTAGGACTAAAATCTGGATTAAAAGCACATTCCAATGATCGTTATAGCTTTCAAAGATATGATATTTCCTGTGAGGGAAAAGATCATATAGATCAGGATAAGCGCTTAGAAAAAACAATCTTGAAGAAAGATCAATTCAATGGTCTATTCTTTGAAACAAACCAAGGCTTAGCCCAATATGCCAGGTATCTAGATGAGCATCATTATTATTTTGTGCCATCTATGGGTGTGGATATCAGTGGACAAAATCATATTTTTCAAATCAATGTGAATTCTCATGGTATTGAATATCAAGATATTACAGCTCTTCCACAAGGAAGATTGTATGAGGGAATGCAAATCGTGAACCAAGATCTTATGGTGTTTTCACATGATGAACAAAACTTTTATTTTTCTAAATATCAAACAGATGGTAGCTTCATGGAAGAAACAAAGATAGCGTATCAATATAAAGAAACAGAACCATGGAGTAGAATGTATCATGATTCTCGTTATTTATATTGGAATATAGGTATGGATTATCGTATCTTCGATACAAAGACCATGCAATTTGTGGATCATTATCAAATAGAAGATAAGGTATATGATATCATCTATCGAGATGGTATCTTATATACCCTTGGTGAAGGTAGTACAGAAAAGAGTTGGTATATCAAAGCATATCAAAATAAACAATTGATCTATGAAGGAGAGGTTTTGGTGCCTGTGGAAGAATTGACACATACCGGAATCATAGACTATGGTTCTTTTATAGATGAAACTAGTAGGAGGGATTAGGCATGTTGGAGTTAAAGAAGGTAACGAAAGCTTATATAAGTGATAAAGGGATATTTGATGTTACGATTCAGTTTCATGAAGGAGAAATTACCGGGATTTTAGGTAGAAATGGTAGTGGTAAAACGACTTTGTTGAAGTCTATTTTAGATTTGATTCAAATCGATGCCGGGGAGATCTTGTTAGATGGATCTCATGTGTATGATCGATATCAAGATGTAGCTTTTATCAGTGAAGAAGGAAGCTTTATGCCGAATATGACCGCTTTAGAATATGGTAGATTTTTGAAAGATTATTATAAGCATTTTGATTTTCATGATTATCAAGCATTGTTAGAACAGTTTGAGATTAGTAAAGAAGGTAAAATCAAAGATTTCTCTAAAGGTCAGAAAATGAAAACGGAAATCGCCGCAGGCTTTTCCATGCATGCGAAATTGATTGTGTTGGATGAACCGTTTAATGGGTTGGATGTTTACGCAAAAGAGGATACCATTAAGCTTTTGATTCAACAATTGCATGAGGATACGGTCATTTTGATTTCCACGCATAACATTGAAGAAATCGAAACCATTGCGGATCGTTGTATTGTGATGGAAAAGGGGAAAATCAGGAAAGATGTAAAAATGGATCAGCTACATGAAGTAGGGATGGATCTGAAAGATTTATTAGACCAATATCGAACAGAGATCAAATGAGTAGGATGATACAAAAAAAGCTGTCAATTTTGACAGCTTTATTATCTATGCTTTAGGTTCGTATAAATATCTTGCGACATATACACCTGATGCACTTGCATGAGATAAAGAGTGAGTGACACCACTACAATCTCCTATGACAAACAGACCTTCGTGTTTGGTTTCTAGATGCTCATCGATTTCAACCTCTAGATTATAAAATTTTACCTCTACACCATATAGTAATGTATCATCATTTGCAGTACCCGGTGCAACCTTATCCAGTTGATAGATCATTTCGATGATATCGTCTAATTGACGCTTTGGAATGACCAAGCTTAAGTCACCGGGTGTCGCAGACAACGTTGGAGTGACAAAACTTTCTTGGATCCTTCCAACAGTACTTCTTTGACCTCGGATGAGATCGCCAAATCGTTGAACGATCACACCACCACCTAGCATATTGCTTAAGCGTGCGATGCTTTCACCGTATCCATTGCTATCTTTGAATGGTTCCGTGAAATGATTGCTTACCAATAATGCAAAATTGGTATTTTCTGTATAACGAGCAGGGTCTTCATAGCTATGACCGTTTACCGTAACGATTCCATTCGTGTTTTCACTTACGACAACACCTCTTGGGTTCATACAGAAAGTTCTGACTTTGTCTTGGAATTTTTGAGTACGATACACGATTTTACTTTCATAAAGTTCATCGGTCAAATGAGAGAAGATACTATAAGGAAGCTCAACACGTACCCCGATATCAACACGATTACTTTTGGTTTTGATACCTAAAGTATCGCAGACATTTCCCATCCATTTACTACCGCTTCTTCCGGTAGAGATGATACATTTTGTTCCGGTAAAGGTTTTCTCTCCACTATGTAAGGCATAGCCGTTTTCTAACTTTTCCACAGAGTCGATATGAGTATTGAAGTGCATGCTTACTTTATTCTGCAATTGTGCAAATAGATTTTCTAACACGACATAGTTTTTGTCTGTACCTAAATGACGTACTTGCGCTTCCAAAAGATGTAAATCATTCTGCATGCATTCCTTTTTTAATCTGGTATTTCCAGTGGAATACAGTTTGGTATCTGCGCCACCATTTTCTACATTGATCTTATCTACATATTCCATTAACTCGATTGCTTCTTTTCTTCCTAAATATTCATATAAGGTACCACCGAATTGATTGGTAATATTATACTTTCCATCAGAAAATGCACCGGCACCGCCAAAGCCATTCATAATTGCACAGGTTTTACAATTGATACAAGATTTGATTTTCACCCCATCAATAGGACATTTCCTTTTTTCAAGGGGATTCCCTGTTTCAAATAAACCGATTTTTAATTCCGGCTGTAGGCGAAGCGCTTCGTATGCAGAGAAGATACCGCCAGGTCCAGCACCAACGATCACTAAGTCAAAATCCATAAGACACCTCCATAAATTGATTAATTTTATGGGAAATTTCAAGATTTCCCAAAGTATTTTACCATATCTATAGAATAAAGCCAGCATTATTTATGAAAACTTTATGAAAGCGGAATGCAAGGAAAAAGAAAAGGCCTTTGGGCCTTCTCAGTTTATTGCAAGAAACGGAATTCACCGAAGGAAGAGGCAACATGGAAGTCAGGATTTGCGGTTTTCGGATCTACCCAAGAAATCCATTCCATCTTAGGATCTTCACCATCTTTTGTAGGGGTTGAGAATTCAGCACGATAGATACCGGCACGCATGATGTGATCATTCAATAGCTTTAAATCTTCTAACGTTTTCATTGGAACTTTCCCCTCAACGATATAGCCATCATCATTGACAACAGCTTTTGTTTCTAATCCCTCTAAATTCCACTTTCCGTCAAAGTCACGATAATATACAATAGAGTAATCATGTACTCGTCCTTTCGGATCGATTTCAATGCCATAATATTTTTCCATACCATCAGGGCCTGGTTTATCAATATAAGTACCGGCAAAGAACAATTCAACACGATCTTCCATATCTACGGTACTTTCGTCATCTTTCCAGTTTTCATCCATTACAACATCTTGATCTTTTACGGTGAAACAGAAATAGAAATTATCTTTATCATGATATCCTTTGAATTCCGTGAATGGAGCTTCTTTGGTATCCCATGGGAAGTGGAAACCGCCGGAAATTGCAGGGATGTCTTTCCATACCTCATCTTCCAGTGAGCCATCAATGCTCGCAGCTTGATCTCGTTTTACGATATCATAATGTGGTGTAGTTGCTTCGTTATAAGCAACACTTGTAGTTGGAGAAGTAGAAGCGTTGTTAGAGTTACATCCTGTCAGGGCAAATAAGGAAGCTGTTAAAGCCAGCGTAGTCCATTGAACGATTTTTTTCATATGAATCGTCTCCTCTCTCTATAGTAGTATCATATCACGAAAAAGTGATGAAAACAATACAAAATGTAAGCGCTATCGTATGACGAATGTGTGATGTATAAGATCCATACGATAGGGTATACTGATGGCTGAGGTGAATGGATGAAAAAGGCGTGGATACTATGTTGTATGCTATTATGGATGTTCGTATGCAGTGTTCATATTTACAGTCGCAATCAATCTTTGGAATATGAGATTCATTATGATTCTCATACCAAACAGACGTATGAAATAAAGGAAAAGATGCAAAAGACCTTTGATGATCTTGTGAGCAATGTGCATACAGACAGTCAAGGATTGATGGTGTTACATAATATTGAAAAATTCTCTTATCATAATATTAAGGCAGAATGGAAGGATAAGCTTGTCTTAATTGAAGGGGATGGAAAAGGCTCTATCATAGAAGGTGATTTGAAAACCAGGCAATATTGTATGGATAAGGTTCAACCAAGAAGTTTCATTCAAGAATTATTCGCTAGATGATAGGAAGAGTGATCATACTCTTCCTTTTTCCTATGTTATCGTGGTAAGAAGTTGTGTTCCTTATATAAGGAAGTGATTCTATATACTATATAGAAAGAAACATAGAATGTAGCTAGGCTTTTAGGAATAGGAAATGATATAATAACCATGTTTGATAAAGAGAGGTGCAGTGTATGAAAAGTTCAAGCAGGGAAATGATGGTCGATATCGCATGGATCATCGCAGGAAATCTGTTTTTGGCAATGGGGGTTGCCTGGTTTATTTTACCTAACAATGTTTTAACAGGGGGATTGGCAGGGGTCGCAATTGCCTTAGAACCATTGCTTCATATACAGCCGCAGTTGATGATCAACGTATTGACGGTCGTATTATTTGTTCTAGGTTCTTTTATATTAGGTAAGAAGTTTGCGATGAAAACCATTTTAAGTACGGTGCTGTATCCTTTGTTGTTAAGTGTTATGTCTTATCTTGTAAGTGATGTGATAGCTCCTGATACATTTATCATGGATAAATATTTGGCAACGATTTACGGGGGAGCATTGATGGGAATCGGAATCGGATGTGTGTTTCGTACAGGTGCAAGTACCGGTGGTATGGATATCCCACCATTGATCGTAAATAAATATACGCATATTCCTTTACCTACGTTGGTATTGATTACGGATGCACTCACTGTATTATTGGGAGTGTTTACTTATAATCTACAAGCTGCTTTGACAGGAATTCTTTCTGTATGGGTGAGCAGTATGTTGATTGATAAAACGATGATGATCGGAGGACATAGTGCTCAAAGTGTCATGATCATATCCGATAACTATGAGGAATTGATGAAAAAAATACATGATCAATTAGAAAGAGGGACAACGATCTTACAGGCAATGGGAGGTTTTTCTAAGGAAAAGAAACCGGTGATCATGGTTGTGGTTAGTAAGAAGCAACTTCCTGAGCTACAATATATGATTGCTCATGAAGATCCGGAGGCCTTTGTAATTGTTTCAGAAACAAATGAAGTACAAGGATTGGGATTTACTTACGAAGAGGAACTTTAGGAGGTCTTGAATATGCAAAAATTTAATTATCACAGTCACACCAAAAGATGTGGACATGCAAGTGGAGAAGATGAGGCATATGTGCTTTCTGCCATACAAAACGGATATCAAAGAATGGGCTTCTCAGATCATGCTCCTTATCGAAACGGATATGCGAAGGGGGAAAGGATGCATAAGGAGGAATTAGCGGAGTATATACAAAGTGTAAAGATGCTTCAACAAAAATATGCAGATCAAATTGAAATACGCATCGGTTTAGAGTTTGAATATTTTGAAGATCAATTAGATGAAATATTAGAATATAAGGATCAAATGGACTATCTTATCATTGGTCAACATGGTCCAAAGTTGTATGAAGAGGAGTTTTATACGAGAAACAGTGATGAGGATATCCTGCTATATGCATCGTTGATTGAGAAGGCTTGTAGAAGGGGACTTCCGGATATGATCGCACATCCGGATCTATACATGTTTTCTAAAGAGGAATGGACAGTGGCCTGTGAACAAGCAGCGGTAACGATTACCAAGGCAGCAGTAGAAGCAAATATCCCGTTGGAAATCAATTTGAATGGTATTCGTTATGGTTATCAACAGATCGGTAAAGAAAAACGAATCACTTATCCTTATCGTAGATTTTGGGAAGTCGCAAGTCGATATCCGGTAAAAGTTGTTTATGGATTGGATGCCCACCATCCTGATAAATATGGGGATTTAGATGCATTCCACACTGTAGATGAGTTGTTGAAAGGGATACCACTTCATAAGCTAGAGGATCTGAAATTTCAGAAAAAGCTGTAGATAAAGCGAGTGAGGGATAAGAAATACAAGAAGGAAATAAAAAAACCTATATATACATATGTGATGAAAATCAAGAATGTGCTTTTTTAGTTTGTATAACCCACTTTTTGCGAAAAACAGGCAGAAAAACTACATAATGATGTAGAAAAAAGCAGAAAAAAAGGGATAATCAAACACAGAGAATACTAGAATGAGCTAGTGTTTTCTGTGTTTTTTTCACAATTAGTTGAATTTTCTTAAAATACGATAAATAAAGGGTTTTTCTGTTGTGTCATAAAAAAAGTAAAATGAAAAAAACAGAAACATTGTGATTGAATTACAAAATTTCACAAATAAATCAGGTGAATGAAAGAAACCTGAAAGTTTCAAAAAGTAAACATTAGCCTTTATTTAAGGGTTTTGGAATAAAAACACATGCGAGAGCATAGGTATAAAATAGAATAAAGTGAGCAGAATAAGACCAAAAGGAATGTTAAAAAATAAAAAAATTGGACAAGTTGAAAGAATTGTGATAGACTAGTGCATGTTTCATTAAAGGAGGAACATTAATGAAGTCAAGACGAATCTTATTATTCGCTTTATTCACCTGTGTTTTCGCTTTATATGGATGTGTCAGCTCCGTATCAGATGTAGCATCTGAACGTAATCTGACTATGAACATCAAGGAGAATACATTCGTAGGTAATGTATTAGATAGCAACTCTCTTATGCCGATGGCAAGAAATCAGGTTCAAAAGAATGACCTTATTCAGATCATGAATGGAACTTATGAACATATGCCACGTGTGCGTACGCTGGAAGGTAAGTTAAAAGCAACATCTACTTTACAGCAAGTAGCGAATGACTACACAAAGCAAGTGAAAGAAAAACAGAAAAAATTAAAGGAAGAAAAAGAAAAGGCGGAAGCCTTAAGAAAAGAAAAAGAGGAAGCAAAAAAGAAACAGGAAGCAGAAGAGCGTTTACCTGCTTTTGAGGGAAAAATTACAACTTATGGCGTAGATTGTTATGGTTGTTCCTTTACCAATGGTAGAGGTGGTACGGCAACCGGAGTAGCATTGGATATCAATGCCGGTGTGCAACAAAGTGATGGAAGCTTTCAGCCGGGTATTAAATATGGTAATTACTATATTGTGGCGGCAGATCCAAGCATTCCGATGTATTCTATATTGAAAATCAGTAATCATGGGTTAAGTGGTAGTGGGATTTCTCCCGATGAACCTTTTTATGCCATCGTATTAGATCGTGGTGGAGCCATTTATGGAGGACATTTAGATCTATATATCGGTAGTGAAAATTCCGGTGCTGTCGTACAGGCAGGACCTGCATCACCAACCATTCAGGTTGTCAGCTACGGTGGATAACACAAACCTGCGCTTTTCATAGTGCAGGTTTTTCATCTTTTCAAGATATTTGTATGTTTTGTGGTATAATAAAACAGCAAAAGGAGGTTCTATGCAATGGAGTTTGTAGAATTACAAGAAAAAGAATTTGCGCAGTTTGCGCTTCATCATGAGCTGAATAATCTATGGCAGACACCGAATATGGCGAAGATGAGGGAACAGCGTGGTTTTCATACATCTTATGTAGGAGTAAAAGAAGAAGGAAATATCATCGCAGCAAGTATGCTTTCTTCTATTCCTGTATTTATGGGATACTCTATGGTACAACTATTAAGAGGACCATTGATCGATTTTAAGAATAAAGAAGTATATACCTTCTTTCATCAACATTTGGTTGCTTATTTAAAACAACAGAAATGCTTATATTTTCATATCGATCCTTATCTTCCTTATAAGGAAAGGGATTTAGAAGGAGAACTTGTAGAAGGTGGATTTGACAATAGCGATGTTGTAGAGATGTTAACATCTTTGGGTTATCGCCATGAAGGATTTACTCGTGGAATTGATTTAACAAGAGAGCCTAGATGGATCTATACCATTGATTTGAAAGATAAGACATCGGATGATGTATTAAAACAGATGGAACGTAAAACCCTTCGAAGTGTGAAAAAAGCCATGAAATATAATGTTCAGGTCAATGAATTAGACCGTGATCATATTTATGTTTATGAAAATGTAATTCAACAAACCGGAGAGCGTAGAGGCTTTCAAGGAAGAGATGAAGAATATCATCAGCGTTTATATGATTTTTATCATGAAGATGGATATATCAAGTTTTTATGTGCAACCTTGGACTTAAACGATTATAAAGAGGATTTAAAAAAGGATCTGGCTTCGAATACAAAAGAGAGAGATACTTGTGCGAAACGTTTAGAACAACAAGAGAGCACTAAGATTCGAAAAAAGATGGATCTGGCACAGGAACAAATCGATCAGTTAGAAGATAAATTGAAGGAAGCAGATGAAATGATTCAAACAGATGGGCAAGTACTTACGTTGGCAAGTGGTGTTTTCTTTACTTATGGTAAAGAAGTGTTATGTTTGATGAGTGGTGTCTATGAAAAATATATGCGATTTGCGGCTCCTTACGCAATGCATTGGAAGATGATGAATTATGTTATTGAACATGGAATGCAACGTTATAATCTATATGGTATGAGTGGAAACTTTGATCCTAAAGCCGAAGATTATGGTGTTTATTTGTTTAAAAAAGGATTTCAAGGAGAGATTCAAGAATTGATCGGTGACTTTGATTATATCGTGCATCCTGGCATGTATCGATTATATCAATTCTTACGTAGTATGAAACATAAGATCAAAGGATAAACCTATAAGATGTCGCTACATAAGATGGTGGCATCTGTTTTTTATAAAGAGGAGGGAAACTATGTTAGAGATTTGTTTTTCATCATCGTTACAAGGCAGTTTAAAGGCTTTTGGTGGGAACGTAGGGACGATTCTATATCCTTGTTTTGGCTTATCCTATGGTGATATCAGTGATCCATTTTGTAAAGAAACAAGAAAACAAGCATTCGATATCCAACAATATGGGAATTCGATAGATGCATTCGAAAACAAATGGCAAGAAATGAGTAAGGATCTGAGTGATTTAACTTCTCATTGTGAAGAACAAGTGATACGGTTTTGGGTCGATCCTACAGCAGATAGCATATGTGGATTCTTATTCCTTGCGGATGTGTTGCGTGATAAGAAGATAGACGCAAGGCTCATGTGGTTACCGGCATGGATAACCTTACAAGATGCAATGGAACTACCTAAAGAATGGGGAGAAGTCGTCTTAACAGAAAAGTTGAGTGCTTTGTTAGATAAGGAAATCAAAGTACCAAAGCTTTATATGGAATACTTATCAGATGAATGGAGACGTTTACAACAAGATCATGCATTACTAAGAGCAACGATCAATGGTAACATATGTAGTGTGCCGGATGATTTCTATGATCATTTCATCAAAGCCGTAATCAAAGATGAACCTATAAAAATCGGTTTGTGTATGTTTCAGGTAGTAAGCAACATTCAAATTTCAGATTTCATCATCTATGAGCGGATCAAACATATGTTGATGAGTAAGGAATTGTTGATGATAGAAGAAAATATAGAAGCTCCTTTAGAAAGCGTCATTCAAAAAGCTTAATGGAAAAGAATAATATCTTTCTTTTTAAGGGGGAATAGGATAAAATAGGATAGAGTGTGGTGTTGAATATGAAAATTAAAGAAATTATCGTGGTAGAAGGAAAAAATGATACCAATGTATTACAGAGCTACTTACAATGCGATACAATAGAAACGCATGGAACCAGTCTTGGTGAGGCAGTGTTCAAACAGATCGAACAAGCAAAGAAGACAAGAGGAGTCATCATTTTTACTGACCCTGATCATCCGGGAGAGAAAATAAGAAATGCGATCAATCAACGTATTCCCGGCTGTAAGAATGCATTTATCGATGTACATAAAGCAAAGACAACCAAAAAAGTCGGTGTTGAGCATGCCAATAAAAACGATATCGAAGAAGCTTTGGCTCATTTGATGACATATGAAGAAGGTTTTGAAGATACGTTAAGTTATGAGGAGTATATCGATCTTGGTTTTCAAGGAAGAGTGGATAGTGGTGCCAGAAGAGAACAACTCGCAAGAGCTTTGTATTTAGGAAAACCAAACGCCAAGACATTATTTAAACGATTAAACATGCTGAGAATGGACAAAAAAGCAGTACAAGAGTTGATGGAGGATGTACAGAAATGATAAATAAACCGATTGCGACACCTTCCAGAACCAAAGAAATCCTTGCGACATATGATATGTTTGCGAAAAAAAACTATGGACAAAACTTTTTGGTAGATCCCAGTGTGGTAGAGAAAATCGCAAGAAATGCGGTTGTATCCGATCATTGTGTGGTACTGGAAATCGGTCCCGGTATTGGTGCCTTAACACAATATTTATGTGAATATGCACAAAAAGTCATTTCCTTTGAGATTGATGAGCGTTTACCTGATGTACTTGCGGATACCTTAGCGGAATATGATCATTTTGAATTGGTCATGCAAGATTTTTTGAACGTGGATCTAAAATCCTATGTTACACAATATACCAAAGAAGGCTATGATGTCGTGATAGCGGCCAATTTGCCTTATTATATTACAACACCGATCTTATTTAAGATATTCGAATCTAAGGCAGAGATCGCAGCGATTACGGTAATGATGCAAAAAGAAGTCGCAGATCGATTCAATGCAGTTGTCAATACAAAGGAATACAATGCATTAAGCATTGTGACGCAATATCGATGCCATGTGAAAAGCGTGATGAAGGTACCAAAAAATGTCTTTATGCCAAAACCGAATGTAGATAGTGCAGTCTTGCAATTTACATTTAAAGAAAACGATGAAGAATTTGATGAGGATGCATTTTTTGAATTGGTAAAAGGCTGTTTCAAACAAAGAAGAAAAACGATTTTGAATAATTATGGTGCCTATGTAGAAGACAAAGTGCAAGCAAAAAAAGAACTGATGATGGCAGGAATCGATGAACAACGTCGTGCAGAGAGCATGACATTGGATGAATTTAAACATTTGTATGAGGTACATATTCATGAAAATTAAAGCACATGCGAAAATTAATCTTAGTCTGGATGTGATAAAAAAACGAGATGACGGTTATCATGAATTAGAGATGATCATGGTACCATTAACGCTTTGCGATATCATCACGATAGAAAAAGCGGATACGGAATGCTTTTGTTGCGATGATGAAACCTTACTTATCGATGAAACTAATACCATTGTAAAGGCTGTGCGATTGATGGAAACATGCTATGGTGTAAAACAAAAATTTCATATTCATGTGGAAAAGCATATTCCGATGCAAGCCGGTATGGCAGGTGGAAGTGCAGATGCTGCAGCTGTTTTAAAAGGAATTGTAACCTTGATGGAGCTACCTATCCCTATTTCTGAACTAAGTATGCAATCAAAAAGTATCGGTGCAGATGTACCCTTTTGTGTATATGAAACTCCGGCAATCGTGAAAGGGATCGGGGAAAAAATTCAACCGATTTCCATAGGATTCGATTTTGAAATCCTACTCGTAAAACCATCTATGGGAGTACCAACCGGTAAGGCATTCTCACTCATTGATTTTACTACCTGTGAACACCCGGATGCACATCAAGTAGAACAGGCACTTCAAAAAAAAGATTATGAAGCATTTTGTAAATCACTTGGCAATACACTGGAACAACCTGCGTTTTTGATGGTACCTGAAATTAAAGAAATCAAACAAACACTCCTTGCGATGGGCTTTGATGCTGTATTGATGTCAGGAAGTGGTTCTACTGTATTTGCGATCACCAAAGACCATGATTTGATGAAGCGTGCAATCACACAATGTACAAGATCAGACTATTTTGTATGTCAGACAAGAATCATACGATCCTAAAGGCGTAAGTAACGCCTTATTTCTTAATGTTTCTTAAATGTGTTGCTTTTTGAAACATATCTATACCGCATGAGGTATAATAATACATGAAATGAGGGATTTTCTTGAGTAATAACATATTGATCGTTGATGACAATCCGGAAATCCGAGAAGTCGTCAATGTACTTTTGACAAATGAAGGCTATCAGATCGAAGAAGCTAGTGATGGAGCCCAAGCGATTCAAAAGATACATGACAAGGATCTGATCATCTTAGATATCATGATGCCGGGTATGGATGGATACGAAGTTTGTAGGAAAATCAGAGAAATGAGCAATGCGCCCATTCTTTTTCTTACGGCAAAATCAAGGGACCAAGATAAGACATTAGGATTCTCTTGCGGTGGCGATGATTATCTTCCAAAACCTTTTAGCTATGCGGAACTTTTGAGTAGAGTAAAAGCTTTATTAAGAAGATACACGGTATATAAAGGAAAAGAGGTATCTTTAACAGATACGATCTTAGAAAGCTATGATTTAAAACTGGATACTGAAAATCAACAGGTATATCTTGGCGAAGAATTGATCTCTTTAACCGACTTGGAATATCATATATTAGAATTATTGATGAAAAACCCTAAAAAAACCTTTTCGAATCAGGACCTATATGAGAATGTTTGGAAAGAACCTTATCTATATACTGCCAATAATACCATCATGGTACATATCAGAAACTTAAGAAAAAAGCTAAATATCAACCCACAAAATCCACTTTATATCAAAACTGTATGGGGAAAGGGGTATCGCTTTGAGTAATCTTTGGAAAAAGCTGAGCTATAAGTTCCTTTTTATTGTCGTAGGATCCTTTTTTGGTAGCGTGCTTTTATTTTATGTATTATTTGTGAACCGTTACATCGTAACGGATTTTTTCCTTAACCATTATACTGATTTGAAAAGTACAAGTGATCAGGTTGCGGAAATGCAAAATAAAATTGACAAGGCCAAGATGTCAAAAAAAGATAAGGCAGCCATACGAAACCTTATGAAACAATACCCAACGTTATCTTTACAACTTTACAGCAATGATCGAGAATATATCGCAGATCATATTTTAAGTGAAGATGGAATTTCCATCAGTACCAATTCCTTATGGGTTGAATTATATTACCCAGAGGAAGAGGATTATCGTTTGAAATTCTATGATGGAAACTGTTATTTGGTCGTACAGTCCTATCAAGGCATGAGTTTTATGGTCATTTATTTATTTGCGATCTCAACGATTTGTATCGTTCTCTTTTTTAGCATCATCATTCATTTTGTCAGAAAGAAAATGAAATATGTATTACAGCTGGAAAATGAAATGAAGCTCATTGAAAATGGCGATTTGGGACATGAGATCATACAGAAGGGGAACGATGAAATCGCATCCCTTGCGGCCCAATTGGATCAGTTAAGAATTGCTTTAAAGGAAAATATGGAAAAAGAAAAGGAAGCACGATCTGCGAATGAGGAATTGATTACTACCATGAGTCATGATCTAAGAACACCATTGACTTCTTTGTTGGGATATTTGGATATCTTAGATATGAAAATATATAAAAACGAACAAGACCATGATGCATATATTGAAAAATGTAAACAAAAGGCAGAACAAATCAAAAAAATGTCTGATCGTTTATTCACACATTTCTTTGTCTATGCGCAAGATGACGATATTCTACTTCAAAAAATTTCAACAAAAAGCATCAAAGAGACTTTAATGAATTGTTGTGCGGAATTAAAAGGAAATGAGTTTCAAGTTGAGATTGAGTTGGGTGAAGAGGATGGTATCCTCATGGGAGATCATAGCTTGATCGATCGTATTTTCGATAATGTATTTTCCAATATTGTAAAGTATGCAGATAAAGATCATATCGAAATCAGTATGAAGATCATCGATCATCAATTGACCATGAATTTTACCAATACCATCAAGCAAGTCAGCTTCAAAGAAGAAAGTACAAACATTGGTTTAAAGAGCATGGAAAAGATGTTGCATCAAATGAATGGAACATTATTTACAAGTTCTGATGAGCATATCTTTAGCTTGAAATTGATGATTCCAATGCTAAAATAAAGGGCACTCATAGCGATTTTATGGAAAATGCTGAAAAAATTGATGAAATTTTTGCAGGTATCGACAGAAATCGCCAAGAAATGGGCATAGTGCCTTTTTTTTGTACGTGAATTTTGATAAAATAGTAACGGAGGCGTTTTCTATGAAATCTGCGATAGTATTAGCTGCCGGTAAAGGCACAAGAATGAAATCCGACTTATGCAAGGTCATGCATCCAGTTTGCAACAAACCAATGATTGGACATATCATTACCAGCTTAAAAAAAGCAGGAGTTGAAAATATCGTTGTTGTTGTCGGACATGGGGCAGAAAGTGTAAAAGAATATTTAAAAGATGAAGTACAGTATGCATTACAGGAGCCACAGTTAGGAACTGGACATGCTGTTATGCAAGCATCAGCTCTGGAAGGATTCGATGGAGATACCATTGTACTATGTGGAGATGGACCATTGATTCAGCCGGAAACGATTCAAGCAGCTTTTGAGGCAAATAAAGATCATACATGTACGGTTTTAACTGCAGTGCTTCCTGATGGAGAGCGCTATGGAAGAATCGTACGTAAAAATGATACGGTTGAAAAAATCGTAGAAGCAAAGGACTGTACACCGAAGGAACTTGAAATCAAAGAAATCAATACCGGTTTGTTCTGCTTTAAAAACAAAGAATTATTTGAGGGATTGAAAAAGATCAAAAATGAAAATGCTCAGAATGAGTATTATCTGACAGATCTGGTAGAAATTTTTCATAACGAAGGAAAAAGTGTCAATGCTATGATTGTTGATGATCCTGATGAAACGATGGGGGTCAATGATCGTTTAGATTTAGCAAAAGCACAAAAATGGATGAAACTACATGTAAACAAAAAGCATATGTTGAATGGCGTTTCCATCATTGATCCGGAAAACACCTATATCGATGTAGATGTAGAAATCGGACAAGATACTGTGATATATCCAAATGTTTGGATCGAAGGTGATACCATCATCGGTAAAAACGTAACGATATTGCCAAATTCTTTCTTGCGTAATGCAGAAATCAAAGATGATGTTGTCATTGATTCCAGTAAAATTGTAGAAAGTAAGGTTGGAAAGGGTACGACCATTGGGCCTATGTCCCATTTGAGAAACAATACGGAAATCTGTGAGAATTGCCGTATTGGAAATTTTGTGGAATTTAAAAATTCCCACTTTGGTAACGGAAGTAAATGTGCGCATTTAACATATATCGGTGACAGTGATTTTGGTGAAAAGATCAATGTCGGATGTGGTGTTGTTACGGTAAATTATGATGGTAAAAACAAGTATCGCACAACCGTAAAGGATGGCGCATTTATCGGCAGTAACTGTAACCTGATTGCCCCTGTGACAATTGGCGAAAACGTGTTGCTGGCAGCGGGCTCTACCATCACCGATTCTGTAGAAGATGGTGATATGGGGATCGCAAGAGCTAGACAGTCCAATAAAAAAGGATTTGGAACGAAGTACAAGAACAAATAGGAAAGGAACAGGTAGAGTTAGTACAATGGAAAAGAAAACAGTAGTTTTTGCGTTAACATCAAGTGTAGGATTAGCAAATGAAATCGTAGGTCAGTTAGGTATTCCTTTAGGACAATGCGATGTAAAACATTTCTCTGATGGAGAAATCATGGTAGAGCTAGGGGAATCTGTACGTGGTAAAAACGTATATATTGTTCAGTCTACATGTGCTCCTGTCAGCAGTAACATTATGGAGGTCTTG
Organism: Hoskinsella mucinilytica; assembly: GCF_045223415.1. Classification (NCBI taxonomy): domain Bacteria; kingdom Bacillati; phylum Bacillota; class Erysipelotrichia; order Erysipelotrichales; family Erysipelotrichaceae; genus Hoskinsella; species Hoskinsella mucinilytica. The sequence continues at coordinate 48,646 of NZ_JBEQZJ010000015.1, forward strand.
ATTGCAATTGATGCTTGCAAGCGTGCCAGTGCAGCACATATCTCTGTAGTTATGCCATACTTTGGCTATGCAAGACAGGATAGAAAAGCAAAAGCAAGACAACCAATCACATCAAAACTGGTTGCAGATTTGCTTGAAACAGCCGGAGCAAATCGTGTCATCACGATGGAGCTTCACGCAACACAGATTCAGGGATTCTTTGATATCCCTGCAGATGATATCAGTGCAATTCCTATTATTGGTAAATATTTTAAAGATATGAACCTTGAGGATGTTGTTGTCGTTTCTCCGGACCATGGTGGAACAACTCGTGCTAGAAAATTGGCTGAAATCCTACATGCACCACTTGCCATTATCGACAAACGTCGTCCAAAACCAAATGTAGCGGAAGCTATGAACATCATTGGTGATGTAGATGGTAAGGTCGCTATCATGGTAGATGATATCGTAGATACTGCAGGTACGTTAGCTGCAGGTATCAAAATGCTTTATGATAAAGGCGCAACTGCTGTATATGCAAGCTGTGTTCATGGTGTATTGTCAGGACCTGCAATCGAGCGTTTGAAAGCAGCAAATTTAGCAGGATTCATCTGTACCAACACAATTGAAAACAATGAAAAAGCTGCAGAATACCCTGAAATGAAGGTATTATCTGTTGGCCCAGTGCTTGGTGAAGTTATCAAAGCAATGGAAGAAAACAGAGCTGTTAGTGACATTGTAGCTCGCTACGCTGAATAAGATAGAAAGGATTCTTTATGCTAGAACATTACATAGAACTTTTATTGCCTGAAATAGTATCTGTGCTTGAAATCATGGGTATTATCGTAATCAGTGTCGGATGCTTAAAGGCTTTTTATCACTACATGAAGGCTTATCTGACGAACAGACAATATCCCCTCAGAATTGAGTTGGCAAATGCTCTGGCATTGGGATTAGAATTTAAGATGGGAGCGGAGATCTTAAAGACCGTTCTTGTCAGAAGCATGAGTGAAATTATGATTCTTGGCGCAATTATTTTGCTTCGTGCATTATTGTCCTTGATGATTCATTTTGAAATCAAAGCAGAAAATGAGCACCATGCAGGACATCATAGTCCAAACGATTATTAAAATAAAGATCAGTCTATTTATGATAATGGACTGGTCTTTTTTCATATATATCTAAATGTATGATAAATCTTTTGTCTAATACATAAGCATCCGATCAAGCATGTAGTAACATACAACAGGAAATGACTGTCAGGATAAAAGGAATATGTTTATATCTTGTTAGTGTATGGTGTTGATTTATGATGTTTGATCTGTTCTTTTCTTAAACATATTTCATCTAAATAAGCATAAAATTGATAGCGATCTAGATCTAAATGATCAAGAATATGGAAAGGATCAATGATCTTATCCGCATACTCTCTCAAAATCTCTGCTGTTAATCTGATTTTTTCATCTGTAACACCAATCATTCCCGTATTAATGCGAATGATTTGGGCGTTTTTCGTGAAGATATAAAAATCAATTTGATAAACATTTCCACCATTGATAGGAGTTTTCGCAACAATATGAAACCATACCTTAAATGTTCTAATATCTTGATAAGAAACAAAGGAAAAGCAATCTTTGATTCGATTTTTTCTAGCGGCATGTAATAGTGCTAAATATCTTTTTTTGGATTCCTTACGGTAATAATAAATGCCATTTTCACGAAATTCATATAATTCATTAGGAAGTTTGGTACTAATACAATAATCAGACCAACTAATGATAAATGTGAGGATGGTTGCAATCACAAACGAATACCATTCATATTGTATTTCCCATGCACCCACATGTAAAATATGGGGAAGACTAGCAAGGAAAAAGATGATCCAGGAAGTAAATATCCAAAGGAGTGGGAATGTCAATATTTCAATGAATATTAATCTCTTCTTACTCATTCTCTGTTGGTTCCAGACTGATATCAAACTACCTGCTTCTTGAAAAGGAGTCTTTTCTCTTTTATGTTGGATGATGTCATCATATTGCTTTACTGTATAAGAAATAAGTGGAACATTACTTTTTTTAATATCTTCGCAAAGCTTTTCTTTTAATTGCAGTTCTTCGTGTTGTAGCTCTAATTCTTTCATTTGATGATCCATGATTTCTTGTAGACTGATTTCATGAGCATAATATCTTCTGATTTCTTCCATAGGGATACCCAAACTTCGAAATAACTTGATCTCCTTTAATTTGTTTACATCCTCTTCACTAAAATCTCTATACTTGCTTTCAGGTCTTCGTCGGATGGTGATCAATCCCATTTCTTCATAAAACCGAATACTATGTGTACTCATACCAACAAGTTTTTCAACATCTTTAATTTTCATAAGGTTATACCTCAACTTTCATCTTTATTGAACACCTTAGAGGTACTCAAAAGTCAATCGTTTTCATGAAATAAGTGAGCAATATTTATATATAAAACCAAACATGAAGAAAAAAGAGTTTTATGAACTCTTTTCATCAATTATTATCCGGTTTAAAGCTAGAAACATCTAAATATGGAAAGCTTCCATCTACATTCTTTGTTTTGACAGTAACCACACCACTGCGAATCACAGGAACAGATTGAAATTGTTGATCACTGTAATCAAATAAGGTTACTTTGACGGTTTGATTGATATCTTCTTTTGTTAATTGATGTTCCGTTACCATGATGGATACATTATTTTCTGCGCCACTGAAATTTTTTGATTGTCTATAAATGCTAAAACTATAATCATTATCACTGAACCCAAAGTCTTCCGATAACTTAGTCTTTATCTTGATTCCGAAATTCTTTCCTTCTGAATCGATATTTGATGTAGAAGTTCTTTCAAATAAATAGTCATAAATAGAGATAAGTTTTGAACCATCTTTCAGAAATTTAACTTGTGCAATATTGCTTAGATTACGATTTAACCTTTTCGCAAGTGTGATAGGTTCTGCATTAGTTTTAATTTCAAAACGTTGTTCTTCATCATAATAATAAATGAATTTTTGATTTAGCTCTATTGTGAAATCACCGGATCCATTCTTTTGCTTATTGAGCTCTATTTCTAATAGATCTGCTTGTGTACCGCTGTTTGTAATGATTTGTTTATGGATTAGATCATCATTGGGTAATCGTTCTAGATCATCGCTATGATATAGCTTTGCGCCCATTTCTTTTGTGGCTAACAATACACTACGGGCTTCCGTTAAGAGCTGAGCATCCTTAGCCTTAGATACATAGCCCATAATAGATGGTATCATAATGGCAAGCAAGATACCTATGATCAATAACACGACAATGATTTCTACCATTGTAAATCCTTTTCTATTCCTTTTCATGATATTCTCCTCAAATCTATTATAACGCATTTTTTAGGAATTTCGTCATCATATACTAACTTTTACAAATTTCGATATGTATATAAATGATAAACAAAATGTAAAAAGTTGTAAACGGAATGAAAATTGTATCAAAAACACATTGACGAATGAAAGTTTTTCAGATATGATATACATCACATGGGAATAAAACCGATGAAATGGAACATTTGATATGAGCACGTAAAGAGAGCAGGGAATGGTGAGATCCTGCCGTATGCTGTATTGATATGTGGGCCATAGAGGGCAAAGGGAACAGGCAAACTGCCTTAGTATACAAGACGTTGTTCACGTTACGAACAAATGCGAGAGCATGAGTGGATTCTTTTATTAGAATCAAGTAAGGTGGCACCGCAGGCGATTTGGCTTGTCCTTAATCTGTTTCACAGAAAGGATAAGTTTTTTTATGTAAGTATTACATGGGAGTTGAGAATTCAGCATGATCTGACTCCCATGCGTTTCAGAATTCAAATGAACATTGAATGATTAAGAAGCCCATATCGTTTTATGAAGGATGTTGAAAAAACCATACAACCATCAACATTCGTCATCTGTTTTACATTCCTGATAAATTGCAATATAGATGCTCATAAAAGGATACTTATATCATCCATGTATTACCCCTTCTATCACTGATTCTGACAAAACTACCATCCACATGCTGAACCATATAAGGCTGATCCGATGTACTTACCAGTTGATAAATCTTATCATAAACAGATCTGAACCCTATCCGATTCTTCCTCAAAAAATGATGATATATTCAGATCCTACCTTTAGCTTCTACTCTCTTGCAGGAAATCAATCTCACCTGCATAAATGATTCAATATGGAAGTACATCAGGAATGCCCATCATCTTATTGGTAAAAATGATGGTATACAATGATAAAAAGCAATCGTTGGATTGCTTTTTATGTTATTTTCTTAAATTAATTCAATCTCTTTTCTTGTTTCGCAAGCTTTCTTCAATTTTAAAGTTGCGCCCTTCAATAAGACAGGATTTACTTTGCGTGCATGTTGAGGACAGATTGTTACACACCGCATGCAAGAGATGCATTTTGATGTATCAGTTTCCTGTGGATGGTCAGGATGGATCGCTTCCATTGGACACTGTATTGCACAAGCACCACATTTTGTGCAATCCTTACCGGCTTTTGGAACCATAGGAATCGTCTTTAATTCTTTATAAGGACGATGACCGGGTACACTGATCTCTGTTGTCGTATCGTTATCTAAACGAACAAATAGGTTTTTGAGATATTCATGCATTTGTTCTACATCTGTTGTATCAGGTCTACCTGATCCATAAATATGCATAATGGAATGTTCGCATATGATAGCCATTGCACCGATTGGAGAAAATCCTTGTTGTTTTACAAAGTCATACAACTCGATCAATGTATCTTCATAGGCTCTATTTCCATAAGTAACAAGTAAGATACATGGTGTATGGTTACCGTGTATGCTTTTGAATTTATCTAATGCAATCGCCGGAGTTCTTCCACCAAAAGAAGGAACCGCAAAGATAGCTAAGTCATTCATACCGAAAGTTTGTTCATAATAACTGGCATGAGCTGTAAGATTATGAAGCGAAGAAGGAACGATAAGTTGTTTTTGAATATCTTTACAAACTTGCTCCGTATGATTGGCAGGACTAAAATAGATGATATGTGCTTCATTGATGTTCATAATGTTTTATCTGGTATCAGATCGATGATATTACATCATGTGATACCTTTTCCTTTCTAACAATCTTTTAAAACGAGAGATTGATAGCGTTGTAAATTGTTTTATTCTTGAAAAATATGTTGGATAAATCGTTTTGGACCTTTCTGATAAAGAAATACGATACCTTGGTTTCCATATTCTCTAAAGATATCATCAAAATAAAACATTCCGGCAACTTTGGGAAACTGGCTCCAAAAATCTCCACTGGTTGCGTGAATCAAGATGTTATGTTGTAATGCCTTATTTTCAATATCTAAAGATTGTGCTAACATTGAAAATGCTTTTTCTTTATATGGTTCATATTTATCGGTATAAAATTTATAAAGCTTTGCGTCTTCATTCCATGATAAGAAGTGTGATAAACCATTGGTAAAGGTAAAATAGTCCAACAAGTCTAGATAATTCTTACTAGATAGTGGATAGCGAGAATGGATACATAACTTGGTAATCTCTAAAGTAAGAAAATTTTCCATAACATAAACCATTTGAGAAATGATCGGTGTGATATTTGCGATTTTGATTAGATCCAATAGCAGATATATCTGATCATCTTTTTTTATGACGTTATGTTCCTCTGTGCCGACAACAGGAAGAATTATGATATGTTCCAAACATTCTTTTTCATCATGAAATATCTCATTCCAAAGAACTCGATTAAAGATCGGGAATTCTTCTATGATGGATTCAAGCTGTGTGGATAGCTCTTTGCATACATCTTTACGTTTTTGATCTGGCTGTTTAAATTTGTTTAATAAAGGAAAAAAATGACATTGTTTGATTTCTTTATCCTGTAAAAAGGCATGGATGATTTCCCATTCGCATTTCATATCATCACCTCATCCCTATTGTATCACGTTTTCGTTTAAGAAAGAATCAAAAGACCATACTAAATACAGGTGATGAACATGAATAAGAAAACATTTCAAAAAGTTTTGATTGCGAGTATAGGGTTTTTGGTTTTTGTGACATTTATGGCAATCGTATTTCGTCATTTTGCGGATGAAGCCACAAAGCCAGCAGTTGCGAAAGCAGAGGAAAAAGTGATGTATCTGACTTTTGATGATGGACCTAGCAAACATACTGCAGAGGTATTGAACATATTAAAAGAAAACGATGTCAAAGCAACCTTTTTTGTGACAGGGGAATTTCCGGAATATGAGTCAATGATCAAAGAAGAAAAGGATCAAGGACATGCCATCGGAGTCCATACATACTCTCATGATTATGCGAAAATCTATACAAGTCCTGAGGCATATTTTAAGGATATCGATGAAGTAAATGAAATCATCAAACGTCAAACAGGATCGACTACACCCTTTCTGCGCTTTCCAGGGGGTGCCAGTAATACGGTTTCTCGTAAATACAATCAAGGAATCATGACTGTATTATCTAAACAGGTTCAAGATAAAGGCTATCAATATTATGACTGGAATGCTGAAAACGGAGATGGAAATCCGGGATTGAGTGCGGATACTTTGATAGAAACGGCATTAAAGGAAGCAAAAGGAAAACAGAGCGTAATGATGTTAATGCATGATGGCGCAGGGAATGGCGAAACTGTAAAAGCTTTACCTGCTATTTTAAAGGAATTCAAAGCACAAGGTTATGAGTTTAAGGTGATCGATCCTACCACACCGATTTTTCACCATCATATCGCCAACTAATCAAAACACCTTCTTGTCTATAGAAAAATCAATGAAACATGATATAATGTGGATAGATTTTATAAACAAGGAGGTGCTTTTTTTGAAGGAAAACAGAAGTTCTTTGGAAGAGATAAAATGTGGATATCGCAAAGAAGAGCATGGATATCGATGCCTTATGTGTGATACCATGTTTTGCGAAGATGAAGTGTATCCGATTGATGGTCATTTTCTTACTGCAAAGGCTGCAGTGAAGTATCATATTGAACAACAACATGGAGGTTGTTTTGAACAATTACTTGAGTTGGATAAAAAAGATAATAGTTTGACTGAAGTACAAAAGGTGTTATTTCGCTATATCAGAGAAGGAAAAAGTGATAAGGAAATCGCCAATCTTACCAATACCAGTGCCTCTACCATACGTCATCAGCGATTTGTCTTTAAAGAAAAGGCAAAACAAGCAAGGATATATTTAGCACTTTATGAATTGGCAATGGAGAATAAAGATGATCATTTTTTACATATTCACGCAACCGCAAAGCAAGTAGATGATCGTTTTATCGCCACAGAAAAAGAAGAACAACAGGTATTAGATACGATGTTTCTAACATTACAGCCATTAAAATTAAAACAGTTTCCGGTGAAGGAAAAGAAAAAGATCATTGTTCTTCGCACCATTGTAAAACAATTAGATCCAAATAAGCGATATCAAGAAAAAGAATTAAATGCTTTATTAAAAGATATTTATGAGGATCACGTAACCATTCGCAGGTATTTAATAGAATATGGTTATTTAGATCGAACGAAAGATTGTAAGGAATATTGGGTGAAGACATGATGAATGAAAGTATCCATTGGTATGAAAACGATGATCAAAGAAAGCATGTCTCGAGTCGTTTAAAAAAGTTGCTTTTCGTAATATAACATAGAGAGGAGCAACGATATGACAAAGAAAGAAATCGCTTATCAGTTTTGGAATCACATGACAAATCAGCATTTTCAAGAATTAGAGCATTTATTTCATGAAGATGCTGTTATTCAATGGCCGAATACAAATGAAATATTTTCTGTGAAACAATTCATAATCGCAAATGCAAGCTATCCCGGAGAGTGGAAGGAAACAGTGAAATCTGTTTATGAAATAGAACAAGGAGTGATAACGGAAACCTTGGTAGAGGATAAAGAAATGTCCTTTATAGCGATATCGATATTTCAGATAAAGGAACATAAGATTGCCACATTAAAGGAATTCTGGAGTCCAAACGGGGAAGCGCCAGCTTGGAGAAAAGCGTTGTTACATAAAGAAGTCACATGACTTCTTTTTTGATGAAATCGATTGCGTTTTCTTTTTTTAGTGGTATACTATTTAAAAAAGAACGTGAAAAACGGAGGACAAAACAATGAAATTAGATGAAGAAAAAGAATGGTTTCAAGTAACAGGGCATAAAGATATCATGATTTTCAATATCACTGGGATGAATACCGATATGGATGCGAATACCAATAGACTGATTCAAAAGATGAATCAATGTGCTAAGGATCATCAACTGGATGTTACCATCCATATGGATAGCGCATCGAAGATTGACACAAGAGGAAAAGATGCAGATATCATCTTATTAGGACCAGAACTATTTGCGATGTGTGATGAAGTAAAACAAAAGTATCCGGGTAAAGTGGTGAAGGTCATAGATCAAAAGGATTTTGGCTTTTGGGATGGTGAAAAGGTTTTGAAAGCTGCATTATCATAATTATATGCAGATGATTAAAATAGCATGAAACTATATGGTTTATGCTATTTTTATATTGTGAGGATTGGATTATATAAGCTTAAAATAAAGTGAAAAAAATAAAAATGATAGATCGTCATATCCATTGATTTCTAAGTATGATACAATATCAAAGATAACGAGGTGAAGGATATGTTACAGGATACCATAGCAGCCATTTCAACAGCAGCAGTAGATGGAGCTATTTCCATCATACGAATGAGTGGCGATGAAGCGATTTCAATTGCAGATCGTCTTTGTAGTTGCCATTTAAGTGAGAAAAAAAGTCACACCATTTCTTATGCATATATCATTGATCCACTTACAAAAGAGGCAATAGATGAAGTATTGATCTCTGTATTTAAGGCTCCTAAAACCTATACAAGAGAAGATATCGTAGAAATTAATTGCCATGGTGGTAGATTTATTACAAAAAAAATATTACAGTTATGTTTGATGCAAGGAGCAAGATTAGCACAACCGGGTGAATTCACACGACGTGCGTTCCTACATGGAAGAATTGATTTAACCCAAGCAGAAGCTATTCATGATATGATACAGGCAACAACAAATGAAAATAGTAAATTAGCGATACAAGGAATCAAAGGCAGCGTGAAAAAACTATTAGATCCATTGATTGAACAAATACTCGATATCATTGCCAATATCGAAGTAAATATCGATTATCCCGAATATGATGATGTAGAACAATTAACAAATGATATTGTATTACCTAAGGTAGAAGAATGGTTAACTCATATCGATCAAATCTTAGAACGTGCACAAAGTGGTCAGCTTCTGAAGGAAGGTATCAAAACAGCCATCATAGGAAAACCGAATGTCGGTAAAAGTAGCTTGTTGAATGCTCTGTTAGAAGAGGATAAAGCGATTGTTACTGAGATAGCGGGTACCACTCGTGATATCGTAGAAGGTCATATTCATTTGGAAGGATTGACGTTGAATTTAATTGATACCGCTGGTATCAGAGAAACAAAGGATGTTGTAGAAAAAATAGGTATTGAACGAAGTATACAGGCAATAAGTGAAGCACAATTGGTTATCTTAGTGTTAGATGCATCTAGAGATTTAGATCAACAAGATAAAGAACTTATGGATATGACAAAGGATAAAACAAGGATCATCGTATATAACAAAACAGATTTATGTAAGGTATCTGATGGTATTTCTATTAGTGCGCAAACAAAAGATATTGATGCTTTGATTCAAGAAATTCATCATTTATTTGATAAACATAAGATCGTAATGAAAGAGCCTTCTTTAGCAAATGAGCGTCAGATTTCTTTGATGCTACGAGCAAAACAAAGCATGACACAAGCTATGCTTGCCTTACAGGATGGTATGGAATTAGATATGGTTGAAATTGATATACAAGATGCATATACCTCTTTAAAAGAAATTTTAGGAGAGGTTCATAGAGAGGATCTTTTGGATACATTATTCACAAATTTCTGTTTAGGAAAATAATCGCAAGAAAAAAGCGCATAGTAGCGCTTTTTTTGAACATCAAATCTATTTTATTTTTAATTCTTCATCTAGATAAACTTTAGAACCTGTTGCGCCTCTTTGTTTTTGGTATTTTCCTTGATAAGGATGAAGCGCTGGCTCATCCATATCCGCAAATACCAACTGTCCGACACGTCTACCGGATCGTAGTTCTATCGCACAGCGATTCGCATTGAATAATTCTAACGTGATTTCTCCCTCAAAGCCAGGATCTACCCAACCGGCATTTTGTATGAATAATCCCATTCTACCAAGAGAACTTCTTCCTTCCACAAAGGCAGTTAAATGATCTGGTAAAGAAATGTATTCCATTGTAGTGGCCAAAACAAATTGTCCTGGTAATAAGATATAACTATCGGCAACCATCGTCTTATATGGAATTTCTTTTCCCATGGAAATGATTCCGGTAGAAGAATCCTCTACGATACTAAACGTATTTCCTAAACGAATATCCACACTTGCCGGCTGAATTTGATCATCTAAAAGTGGTTCGATAATGAGGCTTCTTTCCTTTGTCATTTTCATGATCGTCTTATCTGATAATATCATATGTATGTTCACCTTTCCTATTCAATAAAGTCTAGTTTATCATAGCATGAAAGTGAAAGAGCGCCAACCTTTTTCTATAGAGGAGGTGGATGAAATCAGTTTGCTGATGATAAGTGGTATGATATAATACAAGAGAAAAGAGAAAGAAGGTACATAGCATGAACTATTCTTTAATTGATACACATTGTCATATCACCTGTGATGAATTATACAGTCATATTCATGAGGTCATTATGAATGCAAAATACCATCATGTAGAACGTATGTTAATCGTATGTATTGATTGGAAAACCTTTGAACGAGCAAAAGAGCTGAAACAAAGGGAAGATATCTTCGATATTGCGATGGGCTTTCATCCTAGTGATCTCTATGATTTTCATGAGGACGATTATGATCGATTAGAAAAGGTGTTGGCAAATGATGAGGTCATTGCTTTAGGTGAAATTGGTCTGGATTATCATTGGGATCAAGTAAAACGAGAAGATCAGAAAAAAGGCTTCATTCGTCAGATTGAATTGGCCAATCAATACCATAAACCTATTTTGATACATATGAGAGATGCAACTCAGGATACGATCGAAATTCTACAACAATATGCCAAGACACCGTTTTTGATGCATTGTTTCAGTGGTAGTAAGGAAACTGCTCAAACCGTTATGCGAATGGGAGGATATATATCTTTTGCGGGACCGATCACCTTTAAAAACGCAAATCATTTGTTAGAAGTACCGGCAGTTTGTGATGTTCATAAAATATTTGTTGAAACAGATTGCCCATATCTAACACCTCATCCATTTCGTGGAAAACAAAATGAACCCATGTATGTAAATTATACCTTTGAAAAGGTTTGTGAATTACTTCATATGGATGAAAAAGATCTCAGTGAACAGATGAAGAAAAATTATCAGACCTTATTTTATCCCAAATAAAAACCATTGATTTTTAGCCAATGGTTTTTTTATAATTCTCAATTTTTTCAAATGTTTCTTCACTAATGACATGTTCGATATGACAAGCATCTTCATCTGCCTGCTCAGCACTTACACCTAAAATATTCTGTAAGAAATTAGAAATTGTTTCATGACGATGATAGACACTTTTTGCGATATCTCTACCCGCATCCGTCAAATGAATATCTCCATAGCTTTCTTGAAGCACATAGCCTTTTTCTTTTAATACATTCATTGCTTTATTCACAGATGGCTTACTAACACTCATCTTTGCTGCGACATCAACACAGCGAATTTTACCGGTACTTTCCAAAATCAGCAATGTTTCTAAATAATCTTCTAATGATTCACCTAATATCACAATTATCACCTCAAGTTTGTATACGTTTACTATAGCACAAATTCAGCTTTATGCCCATATATTCTCATAATTCTTTTCCTGGAATCCTATATATATGTTTTCCCCATCAATAACGATTGGTCGTTTGATTAACATTCCATTCTCACTTAATAATTGAAGCTGTTCATCTTCACTCATATCGGGAAGGCGATCCCTCAGTTTCCATTCTTTATATAAGTTACCACTCGTATTGAATAGTTTTTTCAAAGGTAACTTACTTAATTCCCATATATGGATAAGTTCTTCTTTAGAAGGTGTATCTTCAACAATATGACGAAAATCTACATCAACACCATGTTCTTTCAATGTTTTCATTGCTTTTTTACATGTACTACAATTAGGATATCCAATTAGAATTACTTTTTTCATCTTTATCACCGTTATCCATCATATCGTGAATGAGAAGGAAAAGCAACTTGTTTGACTGCTTGATTTTCTCAAAAATTAATTCAGCTGCGTTATTTTTTCTGAATGAGAAATTATTTTGAAAATAAAAAAAATAGCGCAATTGCCTAGGAAAAGATTGTTCGTATACCATGGAACATGCTAAAATGTGATAGACACTTTTTAGAATAGTATTTGGGATCAGGCAGAAAGGAGTGGGGTGCTTGTATCTTCCAGATGAGGAAGCATTTGAGATGATGGTCGAAATTCTTGATATTGATGAGGAGCCAGAGAATAGGGTGGAACTTGAAAAGTGGATAGAACGTTCGGGTATCGAAAATGTATTCAAAAAGGTCATTGAAATCAACATAGGACTATTATAAATCTTCTATCACAGATCCCTGGGGTGTATCTTTCTTTATATTGATAGAAGTGTTACTTTTTTTTATTATTATGCATATCATGATTGCTTATGTTGAAAAAAACTCTGGACTTCGCACACCAGAGTTTTTATTTGCGTTATCTTTTCAAATAGAATATCATATTCTTCTCATTTTTGATATCCTGTAATATGGCAATATGATAGATATTACAACCGATTCCTAGAATCAAAAGAACTACCAACAAAACAGCATCTAATTTCAAAGTAAACAAACGTTCCAAAAAGTAAGCAAATTCTGTTTCTCCTTTACCGGAATATCCGCTGTTTATGCCAATTTGAGCTGAAAGATAAGTAAATGTGATAGTAACTATCGTCTGAAGGACACCAGAAGCAATATGCTTCTTTATGATACAGTATATTCCAAACAGAAAGGATGTAGCTACCGCAAGCCAGAAAAAGATCCATAAAAACTCCATGTAAATCCATCTCCTTTATCAAAAGTATGACCCGCTTGTTATCATTTAAACACGAAAATTTTAAACCGCTTTCATATAAGCCTAATAAAGAGTATAATATAGAAGAATCATCTTGACAAGGAGGAAAAAGAAAAATGAGAAAATTAATTATAAATGCCGATGATTTTGGCTTAAGCGAAGCAGTAAACTATGGCATTTTAAAAGGTTTTCAGGAAGGAGTGGTCACATCATCTACGATTATGGCTAATATGCCTGCATTTGATCATGCGATAGCTTTGGCAAAAGCCAATCCTGATTTAGGGATAGGTGTACATTTGAATGTGACCTGTTATAAACCACTCCTTCCAACTCACAAAACGTTGATAGAAAAAGATGGCTACTTCCGAAATCAACGATATTTAGAAGAATTGGATGAAGAAGAGATTTATCAAGAATGTAAAGCACAAATGGAGAAGGTATTGGCAACCGGTATTCGAATTGATCATATAGATTCTCATCATCATATCCATACAACAAAGAAAATGAAACCGATTATTGAACGGTTGTTGAAGGAATATCCATATCCGATTCGAGGAGGTTTTACTTATCAAAACGATGCTCTACAATCAGAATTAACGATTGCATTTTATGATAAAGGAGTTTCATTAGAAAGCTTTAAACATATCGTCACAGGAATGAGTGAGAATAAAGTATATGATTTAATGTGTCATCCTGCCTACGTTGATAAATTTTTATGTAAGGTCACAAGTTATGCTATACAACGTATAGATGAGCTTGATATTCTATGTAGTAAGGATGTTAAAACATTTTTGGATAAAGAACAGATACAATTGACAACCTATCAGGATGTAAAATAGAAAGGGTGAGTGGCATGATTCGTTTGGCTATTTTAGAAACAGAAGATATCGCAAAAGAGGTTCTTTTTGAATTGATGAGAAATCTAAAGAATCGAGAATGGTCATTTGAATACTTCACTCGAATATCTGAATTCGCAAGAGCAGATGAAAAAAACGAATTCCATATCGTTTTATTTCATGAGAAATTTGACATACCTAGAATTACTCAGACTTTTGTATTACCGAAGACAAGAAGAATCGTGTTATATACTGAATCAGAGTTAAAAGAAAGTATGAAGCAACGTTATCCTTATCAACGTATTTTATATTTAGATCGTAAGAATATCAAAAATGAGATACAGGAAATCTGTCCATATATTGATATATTACTCAAACGAGAAGAAGAATATCTGTTTACTTATAACCACGTATCTGTACCTTTACATATCAATGATATTTTCTATATTGAAAAGGAAGAAAAATATTTGATTTATCATACCAAACGTGGAGAGTTCAGAGAACGAAAAAATATGAAGGATGCGGCAACATATTTTGAGCCTTATGATTTCTTATGGATTCATGTGAGTTATTTAGTTAATATGCAATATATTACAAAAATAGAACAGGATCAATTGTATTTAGATAAACTGGCATTGCCGATCTCACGATCAAAACGTCCAACAGTTACAGAAAAGATGCATGCTCTTGTCGGAATGTGAAATCTTTATAAATATAGAAAGCCCATTCGGGCTTTTCTTTTCAGAATCTTTGATTTTATTAAAAAACCGATTATTCCAATATTTTACCAATTTTTCCACATCTCTTTACACACGTTTCTTGGCGGTTATAATAAAGGTGTAAATAGAAAAAGAAAGAGAGCGGTGAGAAGATGGGAACGTTAGCTAGTTAAATATTGTGGAACTTGTCTAATATCTAATGCGTGAAAGTTTCTCTTGTATAGGGATTCCATTAGATAGAAAGTTATATGAATATCATAATATTTAACGGATCATTGGACATACGGTGTGGAGCATCGGAAGTTAAAGCCTGAAGAAGTTATAGTAATTCTAACAAGGTATCAGGAAACCATAGAAGTGATTCTATGGACTGTGTGAAAGCAGAAGCTCTATGTAGTGAATGAATTTTAGGTTATATTCTATTTATGGAAATGCTGTTGAAGTTATGAAGTTGAAAATAAAAGTAAAACAGCGAGTACATAAACAAGATATAAAGCTGTAAACGTCTTGATCTTTATGAAAATGAGAGGTATATGACAAATCATTGAGAATGTTCGTATCAAAGTCATTTCATAAAAGAAAAGCAATCTTCTGGTATAGAGTCTGATAGATTAGAAACAGATCAATGTGTATTCTAACAAAGTCAGAATATCTATCGATGAGCATTGAGGGTTATAGCATCTGAATCATGGAGGTGATGTGAACTGAATCATACATCATATAGTAAACATTCAGTCGAGATCAAGGAAGTGATAAACAGATAAATAAATAGATCGAATATAGCAAGTTTGACAACAGGATAACAAAGTAACATTAGAAACCTGCGACAGTAGAAATGGTAAATAAAAGAAAAGCTATATTCATAAAATTCAGGTACATGAACATATGGACGATATATTGTAAATGGAAGGAATCAGGAAGGAAAAAGATTCGTATCCAATACAAAGATAAAATCCTATGAATACAATTGAATAGATAGCGATCTTCAATGAATTTGAAGTTCTAATATCATAGTTTATAAAGGAAGCGAAGCTGTAGAATGATTCGTTTCCTTTTTTATTGATGTTCAATGTATTACTATATGTTTATTCTCTTTCCTCTAATATTTTTTTTAATTTCATATAAGACTCTTTTCCTAAAGGAAGCTCACTTCTATTTGTTAAAGTAGCACTATATCGTCGAATAGATCGAACATAGAGAGGATTAACAACATAACTTTTGTGAACACGAACAAGTGAATAGTTAGTAAAATATGATAATGATTTTCTAACTGTAAAAAAACTCTTTCTTAAATGAATATCACAAAGTTTATTGTTTGATTGTATATACACAATTTCATGTACATCTATATAATGAGTATTTCCGTGAATATCATGTAGACTTAGTTTTACTTGTTCTTTTGTTTGTGATGATGACTTGGCAATAGGAATATTTTCAAATATTGTGGATTGAGCTGTTTCAGTAGGCATTTGTTTCGCATGGTTCGCATTTGCATGGATGAGAACTAAGTTTTCATCTTGCTGCTTCCAGACAAAAGTAAAATGAACTTTTGCAGACATATTATTTAATTGTGCATAAAATCTACCATAAGTTACCCATATCTGTTGTGTATGTTCTAAGATGCTATACTCCTCATCACTAAGTTCCACACAGGGTTGTTCTATTTCATATTGAACACTTTGTAAAAAAGCTGGAATACCCTTCATATATAGCGGTTCATAATCGCCAATCCAAACAAAATTTTCATCTAAAACATCAACAAAAGAATCAATCTGTCTCTTTACAAAAAAATGAATGGTCTCACGAGTCTTTTCAATAATTTCTTGATCAGTATAATGTTTCATATTCTACTCCTTTAAACTATTGTTTTTTTATATTATATCTATATCTAATTATTTGTACAATAAATTTTACCTTTTTCGCCTTATAATTCCTGTATACGCCATAGCTGTTGACTTGAATCCTTCATGCAAATATAATATAAAAGCTCATGAATTTTAGAAGAAACAAGAGTATTAAAAATAGATAAGAATATGGTATCTAATCATCTATAAAAAAATTAATATAAATATTTATTTAGGAGAGAATTATATGATAAAATGGGAAGCTTCTTCAACAAAAAGTAAGAAGAAATCGAGTTTTATGAAACAGATAAAGGTATCTGTTTTAAGCCTTTTGTTATGTTTTACAATGTTACCTACATCATGGTATGTAATACATGCAGTAACAGATACATCTGAAATGATAGCACTCACAGATCAAGTTCAACCAGAAAGTGGTAAAACGTATACCATTTGCGATAAAAACCAATTTAATAACTTAGCAAAAATCGTTAATAATGGAAACACCTGTGCGGGTGTAACTTTTGTATTGACTGAAAACATTGTAATTAATAAAGGTGATTTATCAGGATATGATGGCACATCACCTAACAATTGGGAACAATGGAAACCTATTAATAAATTTGATGGAACTTTAGATGGCACAGGACACACAATAAGTGGGATTTATATTAATGACAATAGTAAGAATGTGGCAGCGACTGGATTGTTTTATTATATAGGGAAAAATGCAACAGTAAAAAATATTGGGGTTATAAACTCATATATATATTTAGAAACTGAGGATACTTTTATTCAAGTTGGAGGTATTTGTGTAGAAAATCAAGGAATAATAGAAAATTGTTTTTATGAAGGTGTTATTAAGAGTATGGGGAAGGGTGTTCCCGCTGGAGCAATTAGCATTTCGAACATCGGCACGATAAAAAATTGTTATACCTATGCCAAGGATACTATTTTATGTGATTACAGTTATCCGAATGCAATACTTGAAAACTGCTATTATCTTGGAACCAAAGAAATTGATTCCATAGATGGAACGACATATAAAACTGCTGAACAGTTTTCCTCAGGTGAGGTTGCTTATCTTCTGAATAAAGGAGTAACAGATGGGACACAGGCCTTTTATCAAAACATCCAAGGAGCAAATCGTGATGCGTATCCTGTTCTAGATAACAGTCATGGTACAGTTTATCAAAAAGATAATACTTATTCTAATATGTCTACTACCATAATTGATGGTAAAACCTATTATGAAATTGGCACAGCTACACAACTTAAAATCTTCAGAGATATGGCTAATGGTGGTCAAAGCAGTATTAACGGTATTTTAACCGCCGATATTGTGTTGAACACGGGTGATTTATCCGGTTATGATGGTACATCGTCTAATATTTGGGAACAATGGACACCTATCAAGGTTCAATATTATGGGATTTTTGACGGAAATGGGCACACGATCAGCGGTGTTTATATTAAATCTGATGAGGACAATCAAGGATTATTTGCTGTTTTAGCTAATACCGGTGAAATAAGAAATCTAGGTGTCATTAATTCATACATCAAAGGAAAATATGATGTTGGGGGTATCAGTGGACTTAACAGAGGTAAAATTATAAATTGCTTCAGCAGTGCCACTGTTACAGGTGATAGCTATATCGGTGGGATCAGTGGAGAAAATGAGGCATCATCCTCAGTTGAAAATAGCTACAACTCAGGTAATGTCAGCGGTTATGAATGTATCGGTGGGGTGAGTGGAATAAACCTAGGTACAATCAAAAACTGTTATAATACAGGCTCTATTAACAGTACCGGTAGAAGCAGCGGCGGTGTCTGTGGATGGAATCAGTATTCAATTGTAAATTGCTATAATATCGGCACAGTAAGTGGAAATGCCTTTGTTGGTAGTATAAGTGGTTCAAATTCTGACACTGCCAGCATTACAAATTCCTACTATCTAAAAACAGATAAAATAAATGCCAATCTAAACGGAGTAGGTAGTGGTAGTGATACAACAATAGCTAAAACTGACGCTCATTTTTCCTCAGGTGAGGTTACTTACCTTTTAAACGAAGGTGTAACCGATGGCACACAAGCTTTTTACCAAAATATTGAGGGAACAAACCTTGACCGATACCCTGTGATTGATAATAGCCATGGTACAGTTTATCAACCTCAGAGAGGAGAGTTCACTAATACACCTGATGCTACTTACTCAGTTGATCTTGAGTGGGGAACAATGGAATTTACTTATCAAGAGGGTGAATGGAATGCTGATACGCTTACCTATGCACAGGGAGAATGGCAATGCGCTACTGATAGCAATAGAATAAAAGTAAAAAATAAAAGTAATGTCAGTGTAGAAGCAAATATGAAACATCAAATAGATTCTGCATACAGTACGATAACAGCAAGTATAAAAAATGATAACACAGTGATTAACAAGTCTGTTATTCTTCCAAAATCTACTGAAAAAGACTTTTATGTAGAACTTAACGGAACACTTCCTAATAAGGAAATGAATCTAACAAAGATCGGTACAATCACCGTTACAATTTCAGGAATAGGAGATGAATAACATGGATAACAAAAAACAAAGAATAATCATCATTAGTCTTTCCATAATCAGTATGGCGGCAATTGGAGTAACTATATGGGCATTGTTTTTTCGAGACACGAAACCAAAAGTAAATCTAGATTATGCACCTCAACAGATAGAATCAAATGCAGAAAAAGCAGATGATGATAAAACAAAATTGGAACAACCCGAAGGTGGTGGTGCAGTAAGTCTAACTTATTCAAATAAGGTTACGTTATCTCTTCAATCAAAACAAGCAAATCTTTTATTTCAGAATCCATCAAAATCAAATCAAAATATGATGCTTGAAATTGTAATCGATCATAAAACAATTGTGAAAAGTGGTAGGATAGATCCTGGTTATAAGATAGAAAAACTTGATGGAGTGGATATGAATAAGCTTTCCAAAGGAAGTTATGAAGGGAAATTTGTTATTAGTTATTATGAAGCGAAAAGTGGAGAAAAAGCTATGATCAATACAGAAATTCCTATCACCATTACAGTAGAAGAATAGGAGAAAACTTAGTATGAAGAAGATTCTAGTATGTATATTTTGTACCATATCATTGCTTTTGTTTACAACACAGGCATATGCAATGCAGATTTTTGTAAAAACACTCACAGGAAAACATGTAACAATGGAGGTTGAACCAGCTGATAGAGTTGAAGATCTTAAAGCATTGATAGAAGAAAGAATTGGAACCCCAGTCGATCAACAACGATTGATTTTTGCAGGAAAGCTATTAGAGGATGGCAAAACTTTACAAGACTATTCAATACAAAAAGATTCAACAATTCAGCTTGTACTTAGATTTGTAAAAGAAGAAGATACTCAGGTAGTTGCTAGCTACGAAGTAGTACCAGTGGATACGTATTCAGTAAATATTAGTTGGGGAAGTATGGAATTTAAATATACTCCTGATACTCATAAATGGAATGCTGAACAACTAGATTATGAAGATTCAAAAACAGGTAAATGGACTTGTGATGAAAATGCAAACAAAATTACAGTAGAAAATCGTTCTAATAAAGAAGTGAAGACAGGATTTAGTTATACTTCAAGTATAGGTTTTGAAACAGTAAATGGATTTTTTAGTGAAGGATCAAGTGAAGGAACAGCAATAACTTCTTTAACGATACCATCAGCAGATACAGGAACATCAAACACACCTGGAGAAGCACAGAAAAAAGAAGCGTATTTACATCTAACAAGTACGGATTTTAATGGTAAGGAACTTTCTAATACAAATATAGGAACAGTTACTGTTAAAATAACGCAGGGAAATTAGGAGAAGCATTATGAAAAAAGGGATGTTATCATTTACTATAGCAGTTGTAATGGTTGTATCATTATTCTCAGGACTTGGTATTGTAGTAAGGGCAGAAACATTAGGTGGATTTGATATTTCAGGATCATCAGATGGATATAGCTATGCAAATGGTATACTAACAATTTCAAAAGAGGGTGACTATACCTTAAAAAACGCAAGCTCTGAAACAAGTGATAGAATAGAAATCACAGCTCCAACTGGAACAGTTAATTTAAATCTTGCAGGGATAAATATTAAAACAAGCAGTGATAAGCTATCAGGAATAAAAATCACAGGTGATGCTAATGTGAAAATAGTTTCAAAGGATAATACTGAAAATAATATAAGTGTTCAGAGTAATGCGGCAGGTATTGAAAAGAAAAACTCTGATAATTCTAATTTAGAATTTACTTGTGAACATAAATCAGAACAAAGGCACAGTTGTTCTGATACTTGTGGTAAGCTTTTTATAATAAGTGATCTTAGTTCTGTTGGAATTGGGGGTGTTACGGATAGTGGAGAAAAAGATGGCAATGATTGCTCGAATATTACGATATCAGGTAGCAATATTTCTATAAAAAGTAATGGTGCGGGAATAGCTGGGGGTGATGGAGAAAATGGTGGCAAAGGTGGGAATTGTTCAAATATAAGCATATCTGGAGGAACGCTTTCGATTACCAGTGATGATGTAGGAATCGGAGGAGGAGAAGGAGGACTAGGTATAGATACTTATTATGATAATGGGGGGACTGGAGGCACTGGCGGCGATTGTTCAAAGATAAGTATATCTGGTGGAAATATCTCAATTAATAGTAAAAAAGTAGCAATTGGTGGGGGAAAAGCTGGAGAAGGTGGATCAGCTCGCTTTTCTACAGGCACTGATGGAAATGGAGGCACAGGTGGCAAAGGTGGGAATTGTTCAGAAATAAACATATCTGGAGGAATTCTTTACATTAATAATTCTGAAACCGGCATCGGCGGGGGAGAAGGCGGGACTGGTGGTACTGGTGGAATGAAGGATGACATGTCTGATTTCATTGGAGAAGGTGGAAACGGTGGCGCAGGTGGAGATTGTTCAAATATTAACCTTTCAGGGGGAAATCTTTCTATAACTACTAGGTATAGTGGTTATGGAATTAACGGTGGTAATATAGGATATGGTGGTGTTGGAGTTAAATCTGGCAATAATGGCACAAACGGTACTTGCTCTAGTGTTGTAATTGATGGTGGATCAATTCATTCAACGATAGGTTGTACACCGGTAAATAATATGAATGAAGAGCTTTCAATCATAAAAAAAACATCAGCGGGATATGAAAATAAAGCGATTAAGGTAAGTGGAACACCAAGTTATTATAATGTAACAGGTATCTTTGGAGATAGTAATGGTAATGTCTATTTGTGGATGCCTAAGGGGTATGACAGTAATCTTATAGAAGTAAGCTATGGACAAAGAGACAATGTTGATATTAAGGCAAGGTATGCACCAAGTAAAACAGATACGTATTCAGTAAATATTAGTTGGGGAAGTATGGAATTTGAGTATACTCCTGATGAGCATATATGGAAACCTAAACAACTTAAATATGAAGATTCAAAAACAGGTAAATGGACTTGTGATGAAAATGCAAACAAAATTACAGTAGAAAATCGTTCTAATAAAGAAGTGAAGGCAAGATTTAGTTATACTTCAAGTATAGGTTTTGAAACAGTAAATGGAATTTTTAGTGAAGGATCAAGTGAAGGAACAGTAATAACTTCTTTAACGATACCATCAGCAGATACAGGAACGATAAATACACCTGGAGAAGCACAGAAAAAAGAAGCTTATTTATATTTGACAAGTACTGAATTTGACGGTAAGGGACTTAATAATACAAAAATAGGTACTGTAACCGTAACTATTAGCGACAAGTAATGAAAAGAAAAGGAGCAAACTTATATATGAAGAAAATTTTATCACTTATTCTATCATTTTCTATAATGATGGTTACGGGCATCACTGGGGATGCGTCAATCAAGGCGAATGGAACTGTAACAGAATTATATTATGACACAGGTACGAAAGTTAATGTGAATACGCAACCTATACAAGATATTCTTACTCTTTCAGATTATGAGAAGGTTGAGTCTATCTCTCTCAAGACAAGTGGATATCAAAATATGAATGCAGGTTCATATGAGATAACAAAGCCTTGTGTGGTTTATATGGGTGCTATTATAAAAAACAGCGAAAATATTGGTGGAGCTTATAATTATCAGATTAAGCTTGGTGGTGCAGAAAAAGCAAATCAATGGAATGATGATAAGGATTGGACATCAGGTAGTGTGCCTGGTAATGAATATAATGGTGGAGACTTTGAATATGTAAAATATGAAATAACACAGGATATGATTGATGCTCAAGGAGGAACCTATACGCTTCTTTCTGGAATTAGAGGGGAGAATTTTACAAATCTTTCCTTTGCAGCATTAGGACAAACGTTATCTGGTGATTCTTTTATCCGCATCTATTATACAAAGCAAGGTAATATCGTAAAAAAGGAATCTAAGGATGTTTCTGCAAATTATTCACCGAATAAAGTAGATACATATTCTGTAAATATTAGTTGGGGAAGTATGGAATTTAAGTATACTCCTGATAATCATACTTGGAATGCTGAAAAGCTTGAATATGATGATTCAAAAACAGGTAAATGGAGTTGTGATACTGATGCAAACAAAATTACAGTAGAAAATCGTTCTAATAAAGAAGTAAAGGCAGGATTTAGCTATACTTCAAGTACAGGTTTTGAAACAGTAAATGGAACTTTTAGTGAAGGATCGACACCAATAACTTCTTTGATGATACCATCAGCAGATACAGGAACGATAAATACATTAGGTCAGGCACAGTCAAAATCTGCTTATTTAAATTTGACAAGTACAGATTTTAATGGCAAGGCACTTCAGAATACGAGGATAGGAACAGTTACCGTTAGAATAACGGAAGGAAATTGAGGAGAAAACTACAATGAAAAAAATGATTATTACAGTCTTTACACTGGTGATAGCTGCGAGTATGTCGGCTTCTGTTTTTGCAGCAAGTCCTATTGAAAGTACAACAGAACCTAATAATACAGATGAAAAAGGTGTTCAAGCAACTTATAATGCAAGTCGTAAAGATACTTATAGTGTGGCAGTTAGTTGGGGTAGTATGGAATTTACTTATACGCCTGAGAAATACGTTTGGGATGCAGAAAAAAAGCAGTATGATACTGGTAAAAATGGTACATGGTCTTGCAATACAGATGAAAATAAAGTTACTGTTACAAACAATTCAAATGCAAAAGTTAATGTTGATATTGCATATTCAGTGAAAAATAAAGATATTAGTGGTTTGTTGAAAACAACAAACTCTATTGATGGTACAAATTATTCTACAAAAACGCTTGAAAGTGCATTTTTAAGACCTAATGGTGCGGATAGTACAAGTGCTTATTTATTTCTTTCAGGAACTCTTGATGGAAATGCAGAAAATCTTGCTAAAGGGGAACAAATTGGTACTCTGATTGTGAAAATAACAGGTTAAGAATATTTATTATTCGAGACGATTATTCGGACAGTATGTTCAGATAATCTCCGATGTATATGCGTAATATAGATATTGTGCACATACATGAGAGATAATCAGATAATGTATAGAAAGGTGTTAAAATATCATGAAAAATAAAAAGATTGTGATTGTATCTGCTTTATGCGTGTTAACTGTTTTAGCAATGCTGTTGGCTTTACGATTTAGTGATAAAAATGGAAATGATCATAAATTTATGATCCCAGACTTTGATAAAACAGCAGAAACAGGAGTACCTAAAGTACCAGAAAATCTTGGTTATAGTAAAATCCATCAAGATGGAATGAATTTTACTGCATATGTTTGTGGGAATGTCATGATAAAAGATCATGAAGGTAGTATATATTTCACAAATGATTCAGAGAATAAAGTATGGTTAAAACTACGTATTCTTGATGAGAATAATGAAATACTTGGTGAAACAGGAGTGATAAAGCCTGGAGAATATGTTAGTTTGATTAAATTAAAAAAAACACCTCAAGTTGGTCAAAAAATAAAGCTAAAAATTATGGCATATGAGCCTGATACTTACTATAGTGCAGGTGCTGTATCTTTATATACAACGATAGGAGAATGAGTATGAAAAAAATAACGACAGTAATTTTAAGTATTTTATTAATGCTTTTCTGCACTTTTACTGTTTCAGCAGCAGAGAATAATATAGATGATAATGAATGTAGTGATAGCGGACCTGTTTTCGCAAAGTTGCAATTGCCAGATGGTGGATATTCAGCAATAATGAAGGACGGTTATGCAAGTATAATAACAGATGAGGGTATAAAAATAACGATTACAGGTAATATCCCTGATTCATTTGTTTTTTCAGTTGTTCCAATTTTAGATGAAGATGCATTATCTTGGTTTGGAAACTGTATGAAAGGTTATGGTATAAAGGTTATCCCTTATGATATTTATATCATAGATAAAGATGGGAAGAAATATCAACTAGAAGAAAGTGTGAAAATTTCATTAACCATACCTTCTACTTACAAAAATCCTGTTATCTTTCATGTTAGTAAAGATGGCAAAGTAAAGTCTATAAACTCCTATGTTGAGAATACAACTATTAGCTTTTATATAGAGCATATGAGTTATTATGTACTTGCAGAAAAAACTATGATATCTAATGATTCAGATAATTCATATAGACCAAATGCACCACAAACAGGCGATACAAAAAAAGTTGATATTTGGATTATTTACATCTTAGTTTCTAGTGGAATGCTTTTAATGCTATATAGTTATAATCGCAGAAAAATGAAAAAGAGTAAAAAATAATATAATTTAGTATCAATAACAAAAACATCTTAAGCTAGTTCTTAGGATGTTTTTGTCAGTACGTTCGGTAATGTTTTAAAATTATATGGCATTTTTGATATCATAAAATAGACATCATGATAGATTTGAAGAAATGTTTGTTTCAAAGCCAAATTTATCTTTTCTTCATTATCGTCTTCTAATACTTCCATTAATGTATGAAAGGTTGCAATTGTTTTGCGTTGATCAGCATAAAGAGATTCATCTACCGCTTTAAAATAATAACCCCATACCAGCAATTCATCTAGTTGTTGGAAAATATTCTTCAAAGAATGTGTTGGCATGGATTGTTTCACAAACTCCATTAAAAGTTGTATCAACATAGGACTAATGCTGTTTTTGGAAATAGTCAGAGCTTGATTTATATCTTTTATTAAACATTTTCTACGTTCATAACTTAACAGCGTACAAGTTTCCACACCCAATATAATCAGTTGCAATGCTTCTAAACAATATTGAATACGTTGTTGGATGATTGGATCATTAAAATCAATTTGAATCATATTTTCGCTAGGATCTCCACTACGAACAATCGTACCTTTTTTATTGATGGATTGAGTGATACCAAGAGAATTAAGCAAAGCGATGGAACGACTAGCTGTTTCTTTCATAACCCCATATTCCTTCATGATTTCAGGTATGGAAGGAATATATTTTTGTTGAGAAAATTCTCCTTTTATGATTCTGCGTAACAATTTCATTGCCAAACGTGCATATAATTCAGATCGTTCCTTAATATGAAACCATTGCATATGTTCCTTATTTGCTGGGTATATTGGCTCAACATATTGTTCTAGTGTCTGCATATATGTGAAAACAGTATTCCGACTTCTTGCATAAGTATCGGAAATCATTTCATATAGCTCATCAAATTGTTTATTCAGGATATAATGATAAAGTTTAGTCAACCATTCTTTTACACTTGTAGCACTTTGATCAAAAGGATTACACAAGCCAGGATAAGGAAGAAAAGGGACTTGAAGGAAATTTTCTGCATCAAGTTCTAAATCAATCATTAATGAATTATGTAAGGATCGTATCAAAGTTTTTGTGACCAGATTGGTTGTTTGTATGAGGGATGGATGATCCATGGATTCATCGATCGTATCGATTGCCTTGGATATCGTCATAAGTTCTTCTTTTCCGCAATGTTTAGCAGCTTCTTTATAAAGCAAAGGGAGTAGAAGACCTAATCCGTGATAACCATCAATGATTGCCTCTCTTCGCTCTATCAATACTGACATATACTCTTCTATTGAGGCTGTATAAATAACGATTGCAGGTTGTCCCAATGCAGTATGGATATATCCTTCCTCATGGAGCATTTTCATAACTTTTCTGACTGTGGTGATACCAACGTTATATTGTTGACAAAGGACTTTTTGTGAAGGCAGTGTACGTTGTTGGAGAAAAGCTCCGCTTCTAATCTGAGATACTAGTGCTTGATATAAATAATGATATAAAGTCTGTTCTTGATACATGAACCTCCCCTCCTTTATGATATGTTGTAATTGTTAACATTATATCAACTAAAATAAGCCTTTACAACTTGATTTTTAGTAGGAACCAATATAGAATATACCTATAGCCAAAATAGGAAAGATGGATTTTTATAACACTATGAGAGATATAAATTAGGGTATCATTACCTAATATGTTTTGTAGGTGTTTTAGCATTAGGAAAGGTTTGGGAGGTGTCTTTATGACAGAAAAGGTCGCAGTGTTATCTGAAGCTATAGAAAATCAATATCTAACAGAATCCTTAAACACGAGTGTCAGTAAGCACAAATTAGATGAACATTTTACTTTAGTTGCGGCAAATGCACGATACTATGAGATGTTTGGATATGAGAGAGAAGAATATGAACAGTTATTTCAAAATCGACCGGATTTATTTTATGCAGATGATCCAGAAGGATGGGCTGAATTAACAAGTGTGGTCAAAGAAACTCTTGCCCAGCATAAAAATAGATATACCTATATCGGAAGGATGAAGCATAGAAGCGGTAGAAAAGTATGGATCCGCTTAGTTGGTACGTTAATTGACGAATATGTGGATGGTTTTCAAATTGCTTATTCTGTTATGATGGATATCTCTGATATGATGCAAGATAAAATAGAAAAAGGCATTATGGAAAATATTTTTCCCGGTCTGATTACAAAATATAAAGTAACAAAGAAAGGATATGATTTTATCCAAGGGAACCAAAGACTTTATGAGACATTTGGTGAAGCGTTGATATTTAAACATGATCAGGTTGGTAATCATGATTTTGAAGCAGCTTATGAGATTCATGATAAACTTTATTGCGGAGAGTCTTGTAATTTTACTATTTCACCGTTGGATAAAAAAGGAAATCGTCATTATTTGAATGTGAATGCGGAGTGTGTTGATTGGATAGGGGAAGAACCAATCTATCTTTTTCTATATAACGATATCAGCGATCTTACTCGACAAAAAAAGCAATTAGAAGAATATAATAAATCAATGCATCGGCTCGCTTATTCTGATGATGTTACCGGAGGCTATAATCGCAGAAAATTTGAACAAAGTGCAGGAGCAACCATTAAATCTTTTGAACCGGGAACTTTTACTTTGATATGGATGAATATGCAAAAATTTAAATTAATTAATGAAATGGAAGGTGTAGAAGCAGGAGATCGTGTTTTGACTTATATTCATAGTAAGATATTAAATAAGCTAAATTCAGAGGAATGTGTAGCTAGATTATTTTCTGATAATTTTATCATTCTGATGAAAGAGTCTGACAATCAAAGAATAGAATCCAGATTACAAGATTTGGTAGAGTATATCAATGAATTTAATCAAGAAAGTCAATGCAAGTATTATCTTACGTTTACTGCAGGGGTATATCATGTGACAGATAATACTCTTTCTATTACATCTATGGAAGATAGAGCACATGCCGCAAGGAAATCACAACATATTTTCTCATCTAATCTATGTGTTTGTAATTTTTATTCTGAGGAAATTCAAAAAAAGCTCCAAGAAGAAAAAAATATAGAAAACTGTATGAGAGAATCTTTAAAGCATCATGAATTTGAGGTGTATTTACAACCTAAATATTCTTTGAAAAATAAAAAGATTTATGGCGCAGAGGCATTGATTCGATGGCATCATCCTGAATTAGGTTTTCTATCGCCAGCTGAATTCATTCCGTTGTTTGAAAAAAATGGATTCATTGTTAATCTTGATCTTTTCGTATTCGAAGAAGTATGTAAATTATTATATCAATGGAAAATGGAACATAAACCTCTTTACCCGATTTCTGTAAATATGTCTCGGGCCCATTTCATGAAGCAAGATTTTCTCGATGAATATATCGCTATTGTAAATCAGTATGATATACCTGCAGAATATTTGGAAATAGAGTTAACGGAAACCATGGTTTTTGAGAATCCGGAAGCTTTTCACTCAATCATTCAAAGGATTCATGAGGCAGGGTTCTCTTGTTCCATGGATGATTTTGGTAGTGGTTACTCTTCTTTGAATATGTTGAAAGATTTAGAGTTAGATACGGTGAAGCTTGATGGTGCCTTTTTCTCATCAGAAAACATGGATAATCAGAAAGAAAATATCATTGTTAGAAGCATTATTGACATGACAAATAAGTTGGATATGTCAACAGTTGCAGAAGGGATAGAAACAATTCACCAAATGAACTTTTTAAGTATGACACCATGTGATTTAGTTCAGGGATATGTCATATCCAGACCGGTGCCTATTGCAGAATTTGAAACCCTAATAAGGAATGAAGTACACAATCAAACATCATAAAACTCAACGGAAAAACTTGTAATTCTGATTTTCTTCACTTGTATTCAAGCTATATATGGGTTATAATAACAGTGCCAGTTTTAGAAATCAGTCAATAAGACTGATGAGAAGGGATGAAGTGTCGG